>JAGLSW010000052.1 GCA_023135565.1 Candidatus Aminicenantota bacterium
TTCTAAATAAATAAAAGTTTTGTTCAAACTTTTACAAAAGTTTGGCCGCCGGAGGCTAAAAAAAACGTTAAAAGCATAATTACTTTAGCTGGTGGGATTTTATTTCTTTTAGAGATTTGGTATAATAGGTTACGATGAAAAAAATATCGACTTATTTACCGGGTATGTTTCCCGGAACCGGCAGGGGCAGTCAGAGCTGTGCGGCGGGAACAAACGCAATAATAGAGCATCTTGAAGGAGCGAACAGATGAAAATCAATCTTATAAGTATGAATGTTTTGGTTACAGGAGCCAGCCGGGGAATCGGCCGGGCCATTTCGCAATATTTAGGTGAGGCAGGCGCCACCCTGGCAATACATTACAATAAGAACCAGGAAGCTGCCGTCGAACTGGCAAGAATGGTAGGAAACGCTTCTAAAGTTTTCCAGGCCAACTTAGAGAACCCGGAGGAGTGTTTCACTCTTTTTGAAGAGATCGAAGAGAAATTAGGCCCCGTGCATGTGTTGGTTAATAATGCCGGGGTGGCGATAAAATCCCCCCTGGACTTACCGGGACAAGACTGGGTTGAGCAGTGGGAAAGGACTATGCGAGTGAACCTGACCTCTGTGGGCCTGTTGTGCAAAGCAGCGGTCGAACGTTTTCTTACCCGCAGTGGCGGCCGGATCATTAATATTGCTTCGCGGGCGGCCTTTAGGGGAGATACTTCCGATTACCTGGCCTATGCCGCATCCAAAGGGGGCGTTGTTGCCCTGACCCGTTCGCTTGCCCGGGCCTACGGCAAAAAAGGAATAAAAGCATTCGTGGTGGCCCCGGGATTTGTCAGGACAGACATGGCCCAGGAATTTTTCGACACATATGGAGAGGAAATCGCTTTGAATGATATTGCTTTGCCCGAGTTGACCGAACCGGATGATGTGGCTCCTATGGTGGCTTTCCTGGCCAGCGGCATGGCGGATCACGCCACCGGCGGCACTTTCGACATCAACGCCGGCAGTTATGTGCATTAGTCCGGGACCCCGGTACCAGCTTTCAGCGTTCGGCAGGAAAATTAAAACTAAACTTTAAACAAGCTAACTGCGTATCATAAAGTTAAAAAAGCGGACGGAATCCGCGGCCCATGATGGGTCTGGGAAATACATATTCAACCAGGATAACCCAAAAGTTTGTTTTTTTATCGGATTTCGGGTATCCTGTCCCTGTTGTATCGCCGCGGAGCGGTTTATAGGCTGCCCGCGCTGCGGGTTTTTTTTAGCAAAAATTCTCGGAATATTAATTAAAAGAGAGGAACGTTTATGCATGCTTTAGAAGTTAAAAATTTATCGAAACGCTTCGGCGACGTCCAGGCTGTCGACGACGCCTCATTCGTGGTGCCGGAAGGCTCTATATTCGGCCTTATCGGTAGGAACGGCGCCGGCAAGACCACCACCATCCGCATGATGATGAATATTTACCTGCCGGACAGTGGGGAAGTCATCCTGCGGGGCGCCAAAGTAGGACAGGATTTCCGCAGCAGCGTGGGCTACCTGCCGGAAGAACGCGGCCTTTATAAAAAAATGAAGATCATCGACCTGCTGATGTTTTTCGCGGAAATAAAAGGAAAAAAAGGCGATAACGTTAAAAAAAGAGCCCTGGATTTTTTAGAGAAATTCTCCCTTACAGACAGGCAAAACTCAAAATTAGAAGACCTTTCCAAAGGTAATCAACAGAAAGTACAGTTTATTGCCACCATCCTTCACGACCCCGAATTTCTTGTTTTAGATGAGCCTTTCACCGGCTTAGACCCGATTAATATCGACATCCTGAAAGATATTATCCTGCAGTTGAAAAAAGCCGGCAAAGTGATTATCTTCTCTACCCACTTGATGGATTTTGCCGAAAAAATGTGCGACCATATCGCCATGATCGACAACGGCAAAATTATCCTCAGCGGCTCTTTAAAAGAGTTGAAAGGACAACACGCCCGGCGTAACATTTCTATCAAATACGAGGGCGACATCTCCTTTCTTAACGACCTCCCTATGGTAGAAAAAGTTACCGATTTCGGTAACGCCACCGGGGTGCGGGTCAAAGAACCGGGCCAAAGCCAGGAGCTGCTGAAATTGCTGGTGGGAAAAGGAGTTATCGTGAAAAGTTTTAATGCCAATGAGATCTCCCTGCAGGAAATTTTCATAGAACATGCCGGCAGCGAAGAAAAAGAAGAAAAAAAGAGCGAGGTGCAATATGTTTAACTTCAGGGTATCTGCAGTTTTGAAGCGGGAACTTCGTGAGCGGATTATGACAAAATCATTTATTATCAGCACCCTGGCGCTGCCGCTGATAATGGTTTTGATTTTCGGTTTTCAATACCTGATGCTCTCCATGGAAGGGGATGCGGGCACGAAAATATTTATCGCTTCCGAAATCGACGGCGTTACCGAAGGGCTGCGGGAAGAGTTTGCGCAGCGTTCCTGGGTGAAGAACGGCGACTATACGATTACTTATCAAACCATGTCCGGCGTCGATTTCGAGAAATACTTAGAGCAGCACAAGAGCGATGTTTTATCCGGCAAAGTTACGGGGATCATGTTCGTACCTGCTGCGGTGCTGCAGGATAAGAAGATAAGTTATTACTCCAAAAGCACCCGCAACCTGAACTTAGAAGAAAAAATATCCCGGGTAATCAACCGGGTATTTATAGATAATTATTTTAAAGATAAAAATATTTCGTCGCAGGACATTCGTTATGCCCGTATCAATGTCAACTTTAATACCTTTAAAATCACCAAAGATGAAGGCATTAAAAAAGAGAGTGGGGGTAACCTGGCCTTAGCCTATATCTTTTCTTTCCTGCTTTATATCAGTTTGTTGATGATGGGTGGCATGGTGATGAACTCAGTGATCGAAGAAAAGACCAACCGCGTCTGTGAGGTGATACTTTCTTCGGTTAGTGCCCGGGAGTTGATGACCGGAAAAATACTCGGTTCCGCCTTAACCGGTCTTTTGCAGATGGTGGTGTGGTTGACCCCGATTTTAGTAGTCATCGGTTTTAAGCTGCCCGTGCTGCCGGTAGGATTAGTTATCCAGATTAGCACCTGGCAGGTGCTTTACTTCTTGCTGAACTTTTTTATCGGCCTGCTTACTTTCGTGGGCTTATATGCCACGGTGGGAGCTATCTTTAACACTCCCCAGGAAGCCCAGGGCGCTGTGGCGCCGTTGATGATGCTGATCGTCATTCCTTTTCTAATCACCATTTCGTTGATCAAGAATCCCACCAACACCCTGGCCGAAGTGGCATCTATGATTCCCTTTGCGTCGATTATCGTGATGCCGGCCCGGATGACCCTGATCGACGTGCCATTGTGGCAGTTCCTCTTATCTTTTGCCATCAACGTCGGCACCATACTGGCTCTTTTCCCTTTTGCCGGAAAAATCTACCGTATCGGGATTTTACGCACCGGCAAAAAACCGCAGTTAAAGGAAGTGGTCAAGTGGCTTAAAATGACTCATTAGCAGCCCTTAGCGGCTATCAGCTTTCGGCATTCAGCCTTCGGCAAACTGACATTCGTGAGACCTGATGGTCTTACCTCCGGCAGTGGCGATTTTCAGCAGCTTCCGGCCGGGTTAGAATAGGTTGTTCGAGAATTCATTAATTGATAAATTGCGTGTTTGGGCAAGCCACAGTAAGCCCCTACAACTCTGGATTTCACTTGTAGGGGCGACCAGCAAGCAGTCTTATTTTGGGGGATTTGAATTAGTTCCCGGACCGTTACTTAAACCTTAACCTGAGTTCTCTTGAGCTCCTCCTGAGACCTCTTGAGTTCTACACTTTGCTCATGCCTAATTCAAAGGCTTCCTGGTTTAGGGGGAGCATGTGGTGGTAACGTTCGGGTAAGGTTTCTTTAAGAGCGGTCATCAACGAGTCCGTGCCGACGATCGGGTCTGCCTTCATCAGGGCGCCTAAAACCAACATGTTCATTACTTTAACATTTTTTAGCTCTTCGGTGGCTATCTCGATGGCAGGTAGGGCATAAGCTTTTATATCATCGCGAGTGGGACCGCGTTTAATGGTGCTGCTTTCCCAGATGAGAATGCCGTCCTTTTTGACCCGGGGCTCGAACTTATCTAAAGATGGTTGATTCAAAACCACGACTATATCATATTCGGTGACAATTGGAGAAGAGATCGGTTCATCGCTGACATTGACCATACAGTTAGCTGTGCCGCCCCGCATTTCGGGACCATAAGAAGGCATCCAACTGACTTCTTTTCCCTCTTTCATGGCTGCGTAAGCTAACAACGAACCCATGGTTAACACACCCTGTCCGCCAAATCCTGAAAAAATCATTTCTTTTAACATGTGCTGCCTCCTACTTTGCCGGTTTGCCCGGTTCCTTAAACACTCCCAGGGGATAGTAAGGAAATACTTTGTCTTTCAACCAGTCCAACGACTCCTCGGGGGTGCACTTCCAGCCGGAAGGACAATTGGATGCCACTTCGATAAAGGTGGTGCCGAGACCCTGCTGCTGGTATTCAAAGGCTTTTTTCAAGGCCCTTTTGGCTTTCCTGGAATTGGCCGGGGTGTTGCAGGTGATCCGTTCCACGTAAGCCACTTTTTCGAACTGCGACACGATTTCACACATCTTTAGGGGCATGCCTACCTTGCTTGTGTCCCTGCCGTAAGGCGAGGTGGTGGTTTTTTGACCGTCTAATGTGGTGGGCGCCATCTGGCCGCCGGTCATGCCGTAAATGCCGTTGTTGATAAAGATAAAGGTGAAGTTTTCACCCCGGTTGCAGGCATGAATAGTTTCGGCTGTACCGATGGCTGCCAGGTCGCCGTCTCCCTGGTAAGAGAAAACAAACCGGTCGGGCAGCATCCTTTTAACCGCGGTGGCTACGGCTGCCGCACGGCCGTGGGCCGCTTGCTGCATGTCCACGTCTAAGTAATCATAAGCAAATACCGAACACCCTACCGGACAAATGCCTATGGTTTTATCCTGGACATCCATTTCCTGCACTACTTCCATCAACATTTTGTGGATGGTGGAATGAAAACAACCGGGACAATAGTGCATCCGTTTGCCGGTCAGGGCTGCGGGTCTTTTATATATGACTTCGTATCCTTCTTTCATCTTAATTCTCCTCTATTTTTTTCCTGGCGAATTCCAGCACCTCATCAGGTGTGGGCACGATACCGCCTTTCCTGCCGTAGAAATAGATGGGTTTTTTTCCTTCCGCGGCCAACCTGATATCTTGCACCATCTGGCCAACGCTCATCTCTACGGAGAAGAAGAATTTTACCCGGTCTAAAGAGGCCAGTTCCGCTACTTTTTTTTCTGGAAAGGGCCAGAGTGTAATGGGCCGTAATAGCCCCATCTTGATTCCCGATTCCCGGGCCAGGTCTACGACTTTTTTGCAGATTCTCGAACTCAAACCATAGGCCATGACAACCACTTCCGCATCATCTAAGTGATATTCTTCAAAACGAACTTCATTATCTGTGATTTTTTGATATTTGGCCTGGAGGCGATCGTTTACTTTTTCCATCACCTCGGATTTAATGTAGAGAGAGGTGATGATATTCCGTTCCCTGTCCGGGGTTTTACCCGTGGTGGCCCAGGGTTTGTCGGGTTTGTAGGGAATAGGATCAGGCAGATCGACTTTTTCCATCATCTGGCCGATAGCGCCGTCGGATAACAGCATCGCCGGGGTGCGATATTTGTCGGCCAGCTCGAAACCCAGCACGGTATGATCTACCATCTCCTGCACCGAGTTGGGTGCCAACACGATCAATTGATAGTCGCCGTGGCCGCCGCCCCGAACTGCCTGGAAATAGTCTCCCTGGCTGGGCTGGATAGTGCCTAAGCCCGGGCCGCCCCGGCATACGTTTACCGTCACACAGGGGAGTTCGGCGCAGGCGATGTAGGAGAGTCCCTCCTGCATTAAAGAGAAACCCGGGGAAGAGGTGGTAGTCATTACCCGGGATCCTGCCGCCGCGGCGCCGTAAACCATATTAATGGCAGCCACTTCGCTTTCCGCCTGGAGAAGCACATAATTATGCTTCGGTTCTTCCAGGGCTAAATATTCTATTACCTCTGACTGGGGGGTGATGGGATAGCCGAAATAACCTTGCATCCCGGCCCTGATGGCAGCCTCCGCCAGAGCTTCGTTACCTTTCATAAGTTTTGTTTCGCCCAATTTTTCCTCCGTAATTGAAATTTAACTGTTTTTTTTATAAACCGTAATAGCTGCATCGGGACAAATAACCGCACAGCTTTGGCAGGCAACACAATTTTCTTCTAATACCTGTATGGCGTAGTGTAAGCCATAATCATTGGTGTCGGATGTGTTCAACTCGAGGGTCTTCTTAGGGCAGCTAATCACGCAGAGATTGCAGCCCTTGCATCCTTCAACCGATATTTCGACATAACCTTTTGCTGGCATGAAATCCTCCTTTGATTTGAACTGTTGGTATATTCTTTATTTAAATACTATTATATACAATTTTTGGGGTAATTTGCAAGTGTTTAGGGAAAAAAAAATATCACTGCGGCGGAAACGCTTTATACATGCGGCAAAAAAAACTTGTCCCTTTGCTGCCGGCCGGTGAAAAAACCCGGCAATTTTGAGAAACAATAGAACAAAGTTCGCGCCGGTTACCCTGGAATTTTTGGAGCTACAGGGTTTTGCGCCGTTTTGGTCGCCCAAAAATTCCCGCCAACTCCTAAAAACACCGGATATTTTGCAAGGTTGAGAAAGAATTGTCGCGGTAGGAATGCCGGTT
>JAGLSW010000520.1 GCA_023135565.1 Candidatus Aminicenantota bacterium
AAAGGTTTTTGGCCGCCGGAGGCACATTTTTTGCTGCCACTCCCCTACGACAGGCCGGTGATATAATGACCGGAACTGTCGATGTCGATACCTTCCGCGGAAGGCACCCTGGGCAGCCCGGGCATCAACATAATATCACCGGAAATGGGAATCAAATACCCGGCTCCATGCGCTATGTTTATCTCGTTAATGTTCAAACGCCAACCAGTCGGCACATTTAACTTCTTCTTGTTGTCCGAAAGAGACAACGGCGTCTTGGCTATACAAACCGGCATCTCCTGTAAACCCAATTTCTTGATCAGCTTCAACTTTTTCTTGGCGTCCCAGGAAAAAATCACCCCGTCAGCTCCGTAAATATTCTTCGCTACTTTCTCTATTTTTTCTTCTACCGAATCTTTTAAATCATATGTTCTTTCAAAAACACCGTCCGAATTATCCGCTGCCGCTACTACTTTCTCAGCAAAATCCATACAGCCGGCCCCGCCTTCGGCAAAACCTTTACTTATGGCCGCGACAGCGCCTTTTCCTTCACTGTATTTTTGAATCATATCTATTTCTTCCGCTTTGTCGTCGTTGAATACATTAATAGCTACCACCGGTTGAAAACCGAAATTTTTCACATTATCTATGTGCTTGCCTAAATTCGCCAGCCCTACTTTTAATGCTTCCGGGTTTTTGCCGCCCTGGTGTTTTAAAGCTCTCACCGTAGCCACGATGACTACCGCATGAATCTTATAATCGGCAAACCGGGAAACTAAGTTGGCGAATTTTTCAAAGCCCAAATCGGAACCGAAACCACACTCGGTGACTACATAATCGCTTAATTTTAAGGCCAGTTTGGTAGCCATAATGCTGTTAGTACCGAAAGAAATATTCGCAAAAGGGCCGCTGTGGATAAACGCCGGGGTGTGCTCTATGGTTTGCACTAAATTGGGTTTTATGGCCTCGCGCATCACCGTAGTCATGGCGCCGCAAACCCGGAAATCTTTAGCAAACACCGGGGTATCTTTGCGGGTGAAACCCACCAGGATATTGCCGAATTTTTCTTTCATGTCGTCTAAACCCCGCGCTGTGGTGAGGATAGCCATGATTTCCGAAGCAGCGGAAATAATAAAATTATCTTCCCTGGGGTAGCCCTGGGTTTTGCCGCCCATGCCCACCACGATGTTTCTCAGGCTGCGGTCGTTCATATCCATGGCCCTTGTCCAGACAATCTTCCGGGTATCGAGACCTAACTCGTTAGAAAAGTGCATATAGTTGTCCACCACCCCGGAAAGCAGGTTGTTGGCCGTAGTCACGGCGTGGATATCGCCGGTAAAGTGCAAGTTGATATCTTCCATAGGCAGCACCTGGGAATAGCCGCCGCCAGCCGCGCCGCCCTTCATACCGAACACCGGTCCTAATGAAGGTTCGCGCAGGGCAACGATAGACTTTTTGCCGATTTTATTGATGCCCATGGAGAGGCCGATAGAAGTAGTGGTTTTGCCTTCGCCGTATTTTGTCGGCGTGATGGCGGTAACAACGATCAGCTTGCCATCTTTTTTTTCTTTTAACCTGTCTAAAATGCGCAGTGAGACTTTGCTTTTAAAATTGCCGAAAGGCCAAAACTCATCCTTTTTTATGCCTAATTTATCTTTGATCTCTTCGATGTTGAGTAATTTTTTCTCCCTGGAAATTTCGATATCGCTTTTCATAGTGAGTTACCTCCTGTAAGATTCGTTTATAATTTTTTAATAATAAGTAATAGTAGCAATTGAAGAAACCATTGTCAAGTCCGCGGAGAGATGCTGAAATTCCCATCAAAATGCGAAAACCTCTGTGCAGCCTACGTAAATCGGCTAAATTGTTTCCTGGAACTTATAGCTAATCCCTACAGGAATGTAAATTCTAATTTTTTCGACATCGGGTTTTAGCGCCCTCTCATAGGCTCCCCGAGCCACGGGGTTGAACAAGTTTGATCAAAACTTTTGATAATTTTAGAAACGCTAACATACCCCTGCTGCGAAGCAGCTAAACGCTGCCCCACGCAGTGGGGTTGAACAAAACTTTTCATGAGGGGCTAATTTATCAAATTCAAAATGCGGCCTTTGACATAAATGATTTTTCTTAAAGGGCCATCACCTACATGCTTCTTAATGCCGGGGTCGGCAAGAGCCTTTTCCAACGCTTCTTCCTGGTTGGCTTCGGGGGCAAGCTCGATACTGCCGCGCAGCTTGCCTTTTACCTGGACGCCGATGCGGATCTCTTCCTGTACGAGATACTGGGGATCATGCCGGGGCCACTGAGAATCGAATACCATCCCGGGAAGCCCCATACGCTCCCATAGCTCACAGGCAAAATGAGGAGCAAAAGGCGCTGTCAAAATTAAAAAATCCCGGAAGGTTTCTTTAGTGACACCTTCATCCTGTTGGGAAAGGGCATTGATAAATTCCATCAATGCAGAAACCACGGTGTTGAATTTAAAATATTCCATGCGCTCACTGACATCATGAATGAGTCGGTGCCGCAGCCGGGTTACAGCCGGTGTCTCCTCCGCGCTGAACGAATCCGCGCTTAAATGACGGTGAATGCTGTCCCAGGCCTTTTTCAAAAACCGGGAAATACCGATGATGCCGGAATCGGACCATTCGCTGTCTAAATCCGGGGGGCCGATAAAAAGCTCATACAAACGTAGCGAATCGGCGCCGTATTCGGCGATGATTTTATCAGGACTGACAACATTGCCTTTGGATTTGGACATCTTCTGGCCTTCAGAATCACGCACCAGTCCATGCACGTAAACTTCGTGAAAGGGGACATCACCCATAAATTTGAGTCCCATCATAATCATGCGTGCAACCCAGAAGAAAA
>JAGLSW010000521.1 GCA_023135565.1 Candidatus Aminicenantota bacterium
CTTTTGAAAAAGTTTGATCAAAACTTTTCATGAGCGATACGCTTATCTACACAACAAACGGCCATCGCCGGCTCCTGCCGCGAAGCGGCTAATCGCCCCCCCGTGCGTACGGGGCCGCGCCACGGGGTTGAAAAAGTTTGCTCAAAATTTTAAATAATTTGACAGGAAGGAAGGGCTACAGTATAATTTACTCTTTACAATTAGAGAGGTAACCATGAAAAAATTTCTTAATGCCGCGGTGGTGAGCCTGCTGGCCTTGACAATTTGCCCACCCCTTTCCGCGCAAAACTACGATAAGGAAATAAAAAAACTCGAATTCGAGGTTTCCGGGGGACTGGCGCCTATCCACCAACACGATATTTTTTACAGCAGGATATACGGGATTAGCAGCTTTATCGATCAATATGCAGACTTCTACCAACTAACTGTCGAGACAACCGGCGACGAAGTAAAAAAAATCGACAAATTAATACCCCTTAACCTTTCATTGAACTATAATTTCTCTCCTACCTGGTGCCTGAAGATAGGCTTCGAGTACAGTTCGGGGAAAGCTTTCACTGCCCGGGACCATACCGTTAATTGGACAGACACCGCCGAAACGCACAATTACCGGTACGATTACAGGCTCTCTTCTTTAATGCCCTATGTGGGCGTAGAAAGTAGGTTTTCGTCTTTCGGAGTCTATGCCAACATTGGTTTTAATATTACCGATTTCTCATTTACCCAGGATTTCGAATATGCGGAAGGAGCTAACCGGGTTACAACCCAGGACACCTATGACGTAAAAGGCAAAGCCGCCGCCGTGACCATAGGCGGGAAATATATGATCAAATTAGGGAACAAAGCGAGGCTTTTTTTAAAGATCGAGTATCTTTACTTGAAAATAAACTCCTTTGCCGGGGAAAAAAAGAGCAGCGTCGAAACGTCCACAGGACCGAATTTGTCAGAATCCGTGGAGGGAACGATTTACTCTTACGAAATAAATCCCTATGGCAGCGGCTGGTTCGAGTTCTGGGACCTCTATGCCGCGGAACCGGAAAACCGGGAATTGCGCAATATTAGTAAGATGGGACTCGATCTTTCCTGTATCAGGGTCATGATCGGCTTCTCTTTTTAAGATAGCAGCGGCCGGGGCATTTCAAAATTAGCTATTAGCATTGAAAACTTAGCATCCGGCAAAAGCAGCTTTTGTCGGATTTAATATGCCCTGCGCTTGGCGTACTGCCGCGAAGCGGCTAAGAGAGTGGGTGCGCCGCACCCAAACCAGGAGGATAATATGAAATTTAAAATGTTTTGTATGGCGGTTATCTTTTGTTTGTTGTTTTTACCGGGAAAAGGTCTCTGCCTGGAAAAGGATTTACAGCCGGTGGATAAGTGGTTGGTCTTAGGCCCCGCCGGGGTTTCCACTGCCGAGAAAAATCTATTAAAAAACACATCCGCCGTGTTAGGCTTCGATTTTATTTCTCTTTCGGGTTTGCTCCCCTCCGCGGGCGAGACGGTAACCTGGGCAAGCGGTGAAAAACTGAAGTGGCGGGTGCTGCGGGATATCAAATTCTCCCCCAGGGAAGACAAAATCCTGTACCTGTCCACCTACTTAGAATCTTACCGCTGGCTGCAGGCCAAACTGCAAATAGAAAAGGGTGATAACGACCTGCATGCTGCTTTTTTTTTAGATGGGAAGAAGCTCAAAACCGGCGCATCCGCAGGCAAAATAACCGCCGACTTAACCCTTGCCGACAAGAAACACATCCTAATTTTAAAAGTGCTGCTGCCCAAAGGTGTGGAAACGAATATTAAAGCATTTCTAAAAAAAGAAGAAGATTTTAAAGAAGATAAAATCCTCGTCTCTTTAACTCCCCGGCACCGGGTGAGTGAAGAAAATATTATAAATATAAAAAATGTCCGCCGCATCGAGGTTTCGCCCAACGGCAAATTTGCCGCTGTTTCCCTGAACCAAACCGAAAAAGGGAGCGGCGCGGCGAAAAGCTGGGTAGAAATATTAGACGCCCACTCAGGAAAAGTGGTGTTTAACACCGGAAATTTCGGAAAGATAAGCGGTATAGAGTGGTTAAAGGACCCCGGTAGATTCTCTTATACCATGACGAAAAAAGGTAAAACGTCGCTCTACATTTACAATCTAAATAACCACACTACTAAATGTCTATTAAAAGAAATTAAAGATTTCTCCGACTATTGGTGGGCGGCGGACAACTCTTTTTTGATCTATACTGTAAATCACACGAGGGAAAAGGACGCCGGTTACAAGTTTATAAAAGAGCTTCCCGACAGGAGAAAACATTCGGGGACGCGCTGTGCCATGTATGTTTATTTTCCCGGCGGCGGCGTCACCCATAAAATAAGCGGCAGGGAAGAAAATTTCGATACTGCTTTAATTAGCCCGGACAGCAAAAAAGCGCTGCTGATAAAAGATGAGGCCGACAGCAAAAACCGCCCATATCGTAAATCCATCGTTTGTCTCTTCGACTTGAAAACCTTTACGATTAAGCCTTTTTGGCAGGGCAGTTGGTTCGACTCGGTGCACTGGTCGCCGGACGGGAAGAAACTATTGATCCTGGCCGGGCCTTCTGCTTTCGGCGGCATAGGCAGAAACCTGCCGGAGGGGAAAATTCCCAACGATTACGACAGCCAGGCATTTATTTGCGACGCCGGCAATCCCGGCCAGGTCGAGCCTATAACTAAGGATTTTGCTCCGTCCATCAGGACTGCTTCCTGGAGTTCTTCCGCCGGTTATATGTATTTCCAGGTTACCGATAAATCTTTTGTAAACATCTATAAATACTCGGTGAAGAACAAAAGTTTCAAGAAGCTAAACACAAAAGTCGATGTGATCGGCCGCATCGGCTTTGCCGCCAACAGGAATACCGCGGTGTTCTGGGGCAGCAGCGCCCGGGCGCCTCATAAATTGTACCGTTTGAACTTATCTTCCGGGAATGCCGGCCTGCTTAAAGATTACAATAGAGATGCTTTCAAACATGTGAGAGTCGGCAGCGTCACGCCCTGGAATTTTAAGACGGAAGTAGGCAAAACCATCACCGGCAGGATACACTACCCGGTTAATTTCGATAAAAACAAAAAATACCCCTGCATCGTTTATTATTATGGCGGTACCAGCCCTGTATCCAGGAGTTTCGGCGGGCGCTACCCCTTTAACTGGTATACGGCAAAAGGTTATATCGTCTATGTGCTGCAGCCCAGTGGGGCGGTGGGTTTCGGACAGGATTTTTCCGCCGCTCATGTCAACGATTGGGGAAAAACCACCTCGGTGGAGATTACCGCCGGTGTAAAAAAACTGCTCAAAGCCCATCCATACATCGATCCCGGGGCGGTAGGAGCCATGGGTGCTTCTTACGGCGGTTTTATGACCCAGTACCTGGCAACCTACACCGATATTTTCGGCGCTCTTATTTCTCATGCCGGCATCGCTTCTTTGGCCAGTTATTGGGGAGTAGGCGACTGGGGTTATACGTACAGCGCCATTGCCACCGCGGAGAGTTTTCCCTGGAACCGCAAAGATATCTATGTAGGTCACAGCCCGCTTTTCCGGGCCGACAGGATCAACACGCCGCTGCTGCTGCTGCATGGTGAAGAGGATAATAATGTCCCCCCCGGGGAAAGTTACCAGATGTTTGCCGCCCTGAAATTATTGAAAAAAGAGGTAGCGTTAATTACTTTTGCCGGGCAGAAGCATTTTATCCTCGAGTACGAAAAAAGGCTGCAGTGGATGCATTCGATTATTGCCTGGTTTGACAAACACCTAAAAAAGCAGCCCCAATACTGGAACCATCTTTACCCGGAAAAATAAGCGATCATCGGGCATAACCTAATTATTTGTGATTATTAGTGCGAGTATTTGTGTATATTCGTGGTTAACTGTGCTCTATCTATAGTAATTTTCCTAAGTCTAAAAGATTTATCCCGAAATTCGTCTCCAACACTTCCCGGGCCAAATCAGCAGCCGGACAATCCACCGCGTCGATAATCTCAGAATCAGAAGTGGCAATAACACCATCTTTTTTCTTTCTTAATTCCCTGTCCGCATACTTGACTAAAAAAACCTCCCCTGCTGTCCCAACTGCCGCCAGCCTCTTTTCCACCTCGCCGGCATGGTTTTCGCTTCCGGACGTCGGGCTATCGAAAAAAACCTCAACCGCAGAAACCCCACAGCCGCAGAGATATTCGAGCAGCAAATCAACCGCCCGAAAAAAAAACGTTTCGTTTTCTACTTTGCCGTACACTTCCCCGCAGTCGCGCATGAAACCATCATTTGCCAAAAAAACAGGCCGACCCAACAGGTAATTCTTAATCGTAAAAAGAACATTGTAACCGTCGATGTATAATTTTTTTCCTTTTAGATCAGCGCTTAATTTGGCTTTCCTGGCCGGGGCCTTTTTGCCCGAAGTAACGCCGCGGTACAAAATAAGCCTTTCGACACTGCTCAACCGGTACCTGTCACCTACAAGCTTTACTGCCGGCTTCTCAGCATAATCCCTGTTTAAAAGAAAATAATAATCTTGCAGCGCATCTTTAAATTTTTCAGTTACCATTTTATTTGCCTTCGGCGAGGGTGCGGCGCACCCACCATCTTAGCCTCCGGCGGCCCCACGCGCGTGGGGTGGCGTTAAGCCGCTGCGCGGCAGGTCCCTGCCGGGGGCTAAACTTTTGAAAAAGTTTAATCAAAAC
>JAGLSW010000522.1 GCA_023135565.1 Candidatus Aminicenantota bacterium
TGTTTAAAAAAGCGAAAAGCCCCCTTTAAAAAGCTTTGCTTTTTTCTTTTTCCAGGACTGGATAGTTACCCTACAAAGTCAACGCATAACCGATTTTTAAGAAAAAAGTCCTATCGCTCCTGATGAGATCGAAGCCATTATTATCCGATTGATTATCCGAATAACCGATGAACAACACCTTCCGCGGGTTGATCTTATAGGAAATCAAGAATTGAGTGAAAAGCGATTTTGTCAGCGCCGGGACGCTGTCATCTAAGTAAAGGGCCACGTTCCGGCTAATATGAGTATACTGCAATATCGCCCGCACAAAAGTACGCACATTTATATTATAAACAAACCGGTTCTGCAAAAGATTCGCCGTGTAAATTTTAGCGCCGGTTAAAGACAGGTTTTCATATATATACCTGATATTGACATTCAGGTGTTTGCCGATACTGAACGCTGCGGTGGGCATCAGCAGTTTCGACTTTGCCGGCCGGGAGTTGACATAATCGACGGAATCGCCGAACCTGGTGTATATGTTGTATGATAATCCTTTGCCGGGATTCATTACTAATATCGAAAAGGGGACGGGCCGATAACAGCCCCAGCATTCAACCCCAGCCCCGGCAGCATCCGGGAAAAATACTTTTAAGTATTTATTATGGGAAGAAAATGTTTATGTCCAGGGTAAAAATAATTATCACCCAGGGAAAAATACTTATATCCCGGAAATTAAAGTATATTCCCGGGACTTAAGTGTTTTTCGCGACATATTATGCATATTTCAAATTGCCACCCTTTGGTGGTTTTTTCTCAATCTTAGTCTTTTAAAAAAAACTATGCCATTACATGGCGGTAAAAAGCAGCATGCTGTGCGTATTTCAAGTTCCCATAGTTAGTGGCTTTTTTTCTAAGCTTAGTCTAAAAAAACTACTCTTTTAAAAGTTTCTCAACGGATTTTTTTAACGCCTCTTCTCTCAAGCCGAAATAACGCAGGTTGCCTTTTTTGTCGATCAACCAGTAAGAAGGAATCGAAATCACCCCGTAGAGACCGGAAGTTTTATCTTCCCAGCCCAGTCCGGAAAAAGCGATGCGCCAGGGTAGTTTTTTCTCTTTGAGAAATTCTTTGAGCTTTTCTTCTTTGGAATCTAAGCTGATGCCGATGATGTCGAAGCCTTTTTTATGCAATTTTTTGTAGTATTCCTGTAACAGGGGCAGTTCCGCCCGGCAGGGGGGGCACCAGGTGGCCCAGAAATCTATCAGTATCACTTTGCCTTTTTGTTGGGACATTTGAAAAATTTTGCCGTCTAAAAGTTTGATGGTAAAATCTTTAGCCGGCTGCCCGATGCCGATATTTCGTTTCATTTTATCAACCAGTTTTTTCAAGCGCGGGTCCACGGCGATGCCATTTTTACCGGCTTCTTCCTGCATGCTCATGTAGTCGATATAGCCCCGGTTCACTGCTTCCTTCAACCATTCGAAAGCTTTATCCTGATTTTTTAATTTTAGATAGAGGTCCGCGATATCGAGACAGTTCCAGGGTTTTTTCTTTTTGGCCAGCGCTTCTTTTTTCAGGGCTGCTGCTAAGGCTTTGTCGTATTCCTCCATCTGCATCAGGATGAAATATTTGTAATTAACCAACCTGGCGGATTCGCCAGATTTTGTAATTTCTTCATCGACCAATTGCAGCGCTTCCGGATATTTTTTTTCTTTGATAAGGTCATTGGCTTTTGTCAGGACCTCTTTTTGGCCGGCGCAGAGGTTAGCCAGTAGAAAAACAGTTACCACACATAAGATGAACAATTTCTTCATGTTACACTCCTTTTTTCGTAATTCGGTTTTTACTAATACTTCTTGAAAGTTTGTTAAAAATGAAACTTTTTAGTCAACCCGGGGGGAGTTGAGATTCCCAGGCCCCCATAGGGTGCGGACGCCGTCCGCTTTTTGTAAATGACGTTGAAATTATATAAACGTAAATATCACCAAAAAGGTTTTAAAAAAAATCCCGGAACGACAGTTGAGGCTACTTACCTGTTCCCCAAAATTCCAGTGTGATTTAAATTTAGCGGTGGTTGAATTTTTTTTTATTTTATGTTATATAATTCTCTTAGCCTCATTGATCCGGTGGATGTGAATGGGGTTAAAGTGACAGAGGTTATCTTTGCATAAAAATGGATGAAGGTCTCGAATTAATCAGTGAAATTTATGATATTGAAATCATTGCAATTGGTCGGCGGATTCGCGATGTTCGCCGTTTGAAAAAGAGTTATGGTGACGGTAGGTGGCGGAAACTAAAAGATATAGCAGATGTACGACTGCCGGACGGAACCGTCGGTAGGGCAGAAATTCACTGGTATGAGATGACCAGCGTGGGGCGCAAGGAACTGAAAATCAAGCGCCTTATCATATGAGGAAAAGATATGAAAAAAATAAAATATGTTGTATGCGTTGGGAATAAGGGTTACCCGGCTTCTCTCGAATTGAAGAAATTGTACGAGACTCTTCCCGATGCCGATGCTGAGAGTCATGGGCTTATACGGGTTGTTGACGAATCCGGGGAGGATTATCTTTATCCCGGTACGTTATTTTTACCTATCGAGGTTTCCGAAACTATAACGTACGCCCTGGCAAAGGCTTCCTGAGAGATTCATTTGGAGAAAGTGAGGGCACATTAAGACTAAAAAATATCTTCGGAAAATAAGTAGGTGAGGATAGACAATGATATTAAAAAACCAACCTTTAAATATAAACCGGGATAATCCTTTTGAAGAGGATAAACTTGGTAGGGATAAGAATATAGATTCCTTAACCCAACTGCCGGCCAATTGCACAGGCTCATTTGTCCTGGCTGTCGATGCTCCCTGGGCCAGCGGGAAGACCACATTTATCAAGATGTGGGAGCAGAGCGAATGCGGCGTGTTTTATCCCACTATGAGAACCAGGATGAAAAACAAACCGCTGCCTGCGACGATCAAACACTCTCTATACAGCCTGTTACGTTAGGGGTTCAAGGCCAGGGAGTCTATTTCCCGGCGCGAAAGCCCGGTGGCATCCGCTATGATGTTCAAATCGATAGCTTTTTGTATTAGTCTTTTTGCCATTTCCCTGCGCGTCTCTTCTCTTCCTTCTTTTCTTCCTTTTTCTATTCCTTTTTCTATTCCTTCTTTTCTTCCTTGTTCTCTTCCTTTTTGCACCCATTTTTCCGCGATAGTAGACATGAGATCACCTCCTTCTATTATTTTGGTCACCGATTCTTCGAGGTCTTCTTCGGTTAAGTTCCTGGCGCTGCCGGTCAGGTACCTTAACAACACCCCGAGGTATTCGGCGCCTTTCTTTTTATCCGTGAGATCATGAAATAATTGAAGTATCTCCGGCAGCCTGTGCCTCAACTCAGGCGTATAGATATACTTCAGTGTTTTAAAAAGTATTCTTAAAAGTACGTCTCCTTTTATTTCTTCATCGGGTAAATGAGATATGTCGTGCAAAGTATAGCAAAAATCAGGGATATAATCTTTTACATACCCGGGTGTTTTATCGTCGAATAATGAAATGAAGTTCGTATCTTTGCTCCATTTCGGGGGGCCGTGATAAATGACGATGGGCAGGATCAACGGCAGTGTTTTGGCTTTTTTATCCTGTTTTAGATACAGTTCCCATATTCTTACCATGTATTTCAGCAGTTGAAAGGCGGTAAAATGATCCGCCCAACTTTTGTGTTCGATTAGCAAATAGACAAATGCCCGCATATTTTTTAACTTCACTTCGTACAGGAGATCGGAGTAATAATCGGTCATTTTTTTGTCTACGAAGGAATCTTTCGATATTTTGAGGGTAGAGAAATCCATATCTTTGGTTATCTCAGCGGGGAGATATTCTAAAAAATAGCTCTTAGCGGTTTCTTTTTCGCTTAAAAATTTTTTTATAGCTTTATCGTGGGGGCTGGCAATGCGTTCGCCGGTTTCCTTTTTTTGCTCGGATTCCATAGTACTATTATAGTTTGAAGCGGGCTATTTGTCAATTAGAATAAATGGTTTGGATATTGCCTTTTTTTTACCTGTCTACAGCCCGCCAAATGTGCACATTTATACGTAAATTTCGTCGTGGGTGCCGACGTTTACAGGGATAACGGTTTTTTCAGAAAAAATAAATTCCATGGTAATACGGTAGGAAATATTTATATAAACCGCATGGATTTCGTTTAATTTACCGGAGAGTTTATGTAAGTGCAGGGTGGGGTGAAAGGGATTTAATTCCAGCAGTTTGAGGGTTTTTTCGTATTGTTTTATTAATTCGGGGTGTTTTCTAATAAATTTTGCAGCCCGTTTATTATAGCTTTCGGTATAAATAATTTTATAGTTCATCCCGGATTCGCTCGATGTGGTCGTCCACGCTCTCTTCCACGAAATCACCTGCCGCCAAATCTCTTTTGGTTTCAATCAAGGCGGCTTCCAGTTCGTACTCCCGGTAGCGGTTATAGGTATTCATATCTAAGACAACGTATTTTTTTTTGCCTCTCACCGTTATAATTGCTTCGCCCTGTTCAGCGATAATATCGTCTATAATAGAGACGCCTCTTTTTTTTAACTCGCCTGCCGTTACGTTAGTCATGCTGTACCTCCAAAAAACCGGCCTTTTTAGTACTTTTTACAGTACTATTATATATACTTTTTAGAGTACTGTCAATGAAAAAAATTTATTTCCCCGACTTAGGCCCTACTCCCTAACCGGCCATACGGCGGCTGAAACGGTTACGGCTGCCGGCGTAATTTTTTAAGATGCCGATAATTATTTTCTGGGTGGTGCTTTTACCCGCGCCGGAGGGACCGAGAAAACCGAAAATCTCACCTTTTTCTATTTCAAAGTTAATTGTTTTCAGGGTTTTTTCTTTATTTCCGCGGTAGGTATAATCGAGCTGTTTGACTTCAATCATGATTAATTCCCGGTCCGGTTTTTTCCCGGATGTAAATCCAGGTGAGATTGTACCATAAAACCCGGAAAGATTAAAACCGCTTCGCGGCCCCACTCGCGTGGGGGGGCGATAAGCGGCTCCGCCGCAGGGGCAGCGGGTGAGGGGTGCGGCGCACCCACCCTCTAAGCCTCTTCGCGGCAGGGGCAGCGGGTGAGCGCTTTTGATTCTAAATTATAAGAAGTTTTGTTCAAACTTTTTCAAAAG
>JAGLSW010000523.1 GCA_023135565.1 Candidatus Aminicenantota bacterium
AATTTTTCAAAAAGAGAATTGCTGCCTCACATATCGTAACTTTTCCATCCGGGAGAACTACAAGAGCATAAAAATTCGCCGAACATCTTGCCCTTTTTTTAAAATTTTCCTCTCTTTCTTCAATGCTGCAGTCTATATAGTCCTTTTTTTCAGAGTACCCGGAAAAATTTAGACTAATCTTCTCGCCGAAATCTTCTTTTAATTTCACTATATGTTTCTCAATTTTTTTTGCATTTTCTAAGGAAGGCCTATATTTAAGAAACTCATCCTGACTTCTATATATAGATACTCCCGCTGCCCCGACATTCAATCTTTTCAAATTTTTTAGATTTAGCAAATGGTCGATCATCTTGAAAATATTGTCGCTATTGCTGTTAAAACTATTCATTTGCGAGTTTATATAGATGTTAAATCCCTCCTTGTCGAGGTTGTGAAGGGTATCGAGTATCTCCTTGTGATAGTTTTTACCAACATTAAGAATTTTGATTAACTCGTCTTCAATGATCGAATCGAGAGAGATTTGTATCTTGTTCAACCCGGTATTTTTCAGCTTTTTTATCGTGTCCATACTAAGAGGTGATTTGGTAGAAATATAAGGTATAAAACCATTCGATAATAATTCCACTAAGAGTTCTTCCCATTTGGGATATAAAAAGTACTCACCGCCGGTCATGTCGAAAGATCTCATGCTGAGGTTCTTGGCTTCTCTAATTAATTCCTTCATCCTTTCAAAAGGTAGTTCTAAGTTGATGTTTTTGTCTCTCTGTGCATAACAATAAACGCAGTCCGTAACGCATCGCGTGTTTATCATAAGAAGAATATCTATAGGTGAATAAAGTCTCCAGGATTCCAGATCCAATTCTGTTTTCGGGATAAAAAAATCCTCTATATTATATTTTTCGACTTTGTGATTCTCCTGCTTTTTTATCAATAAATTTTCAGGAAAATGAAAGTGGTGACTATCATAATCGGTATGCAAGTCGTCTTTATTCTCGATTAAAGGGGAAAGAATCTTTAGAACCACCTCCTGGTCCATGCTCAATAAAGCGGCTGATTTTTTTAAAACATCCGCTAAGGTGTTTTGCCCATCAAAAAAGGAAAACAAAATCGCATAAACCGGGTGCACGTTACCAAGGAAGTCGTCTTTTACCGGTGATGTTGTCTCATCCGTGTCCCTATTGAATAGGATTACTCTTTTTTTGTCCTTTTTTAACCTATACCCGGGATTCAAGATGTATGTTTCATTTTTTTTCACCGACATGAATTACCTCTAATTTATCTTTAGGGATTTTTATCAATACTTCATCATAATTTGCGTCATCCACTTCTTTCCTGAAATAATAAAAATCTTTGTCGATGTAGAGAAGCTTCTCGTCGTCAGGCGTTCTGATGACAGTGTTCTCCCCTGTTTCTAAGTTAATCCTGGCCCAGCGAAAATTCTTTCGTTCATAACCGAAATATTTACAACTTAGAAGATAACCTTCGGGGTCGATAAACATCTGCATACCTGATACAGGTTTGTAATCAGGATATGGCAATCGCTTAAACCAATAATTGAAATCGATCCAGCCCTTGGCTATTGCCTCTTTCATTGATGGTCTGGCTCGCATTATTTTACCCCATCTATTTATGTCTTTTTTAGTCAATTTTTCTTTTTTAAAAGGCAAATGGATTTTCTTTTTTATGGAGCCATCGAGGTTGAATATGCTTACAAAATCATCGTGGTGTTCCCTTACGATTATGACGTCTTTGTATAGTTTCCAGTAGAGGTAATTATGAAAGGGTATCGTTATGTTACCTTTATCTCCTCTATCCGCATTAAATTTCCCACTGAATTTGTAAATCTCGGCCAGTTTTTTTCCTTCGGGAGAGAATTTATACAGGACCCGGTGAACAGTGCCCAGTGAAAATTCCTTGTATCGTTCAAATGTGTTTTTTGTAGTCTCTATGTATGTATTGCCCTGTTCGTCGATGGCATTAAAAGATAAACCATCGATTTTTCTCCAATCCACTTCAACGTTATATTCCTTTACGAACTTACCGTTTTTTGTAAACTTCGACACCCACTTGTTGCCCCCGGCAAATTCGGTCACATATATGAGACCATCTTTTGGGCTGATGGCAAACCAGCCCATTCTTTTTATATCACCGGGGCCTTCCCCTTTTCGGCCCATTTTCAAAACCAGTTTACCTTCAGGGGAATATTTGCCGATGGTATGGCTGTCTATGTCCGAATACATAAAGCCATCTTTGTTGATAACAAATATTCGCCCCAGGTTAATGTCTTTAAAAACTTCTTTGCTGAAAAGCCCCATAGTCATAACCAATATAACCGCTGCAAAAACAAATATTTTTTTCATATACATAACTTCCTCTTCGACTTACGCATTTTAATTATTGTTTAAGTTCGCCCCAAATCAAATCATGAGAAGGATAGCCTCTCATTCGCTTTGCGGCAATAATAAACTATTGCTTTAAATTCCCGGATTTAGACGAACTTCCTTTTCTTTGAGTTTATAGGTGCACAAGATTCTGTACAACCACCGTCACAACTACCACCGGTACAAGTGGCACCTGGTACACAAAGGCCGTAAATTATGTTTTGTAATCCTAACAAATCGTAACTCAAATCGTTTACTTTTAGTTTTAAATCATCCATTGTAACCTCCAATATTTACGTTTAAACTTAGTTAGATTTAACTCCCTTTTTATTCGTGCTGCACATTAGCGAGCAACCACCGTCACAACTTTGACCGACACATTCTTCACGGCGGATACTGAACCCGTAAACGATATTTTGTAATCCTAACAAATCATAACCCAAATCGTTTACTTTTAGTTTTAAATCATCCATTGTAACCTCCAATATTTACTATTTTAGAATTGTTATAATTAGCCCTTATACAGCGGTGGTACATATCGTTGTACAGTACAATATGTTAGATTAAACCCTTAAGTTAAATGGCTGTTTTTTCAAGGGATAACTTTAGCTTTTATTTCTTAGGCCCATTTTGGCAACCGTCACGGCATTGGTAGCATTTTGTAGTACAACCACCGTCACAACTTGAATCGCCATAGGTCTGTGTTATGGCATAGACTACATGTCCCAAGCCTAACATGTCATAATCAAGATCATCAAATTTACTTTTCAGATCATCCATTTTTAACTCCTTCTATTTTTCTGAAATCAATATCTTTCGTTGCTCTTGGATATCCATATATACCCACTGCCCAACCGCCCACCAAAAGATAGCAGACGTCATTGCCGTTTAAAAAATTTATAAAATCTTTGAAGTCTTCCGGTAGTTGCCTCTGGTCCATAAAAACACTCCCGCAAATATGTAATTGTTTTTAATTTTTCTTCTACTGATGCGTTTGACCAGAATTCTCTTTCTTCCTTCTCATGTTCCTTGAATGTTGAAAAAGAGACATCCATTCTATTCATACGCTTTTCCATTTATTTCCCCTCTTTAATCATCTGTTTTTTGGCCGGAGGTTCCGCGGCGTTAAACCGGTCGATAAAATCCGCAAGCAAATATTTTATTTCTTCCATATTATAAATTATATAACAAGGTAGGGAGAATTTCAATTTTTTTTTGATTTTTTTGGTGTACCGTTACCCCAGTGATGGTTTTCGAAGTGCTTTCTCCTTCTACCGAACGCAAAGATAGAGTCCTGGAATATGGAGTTCACTAAAGGTTCTTCGGAGGCTTTTATTATAGACTCGCTCATACCTTTAATATTATTCAAATAGATAATCTCATGGATATTTCGCCACTCGTCGGAATCTATAATTACGTACCCGCCATCCTCAGAGATCACATTCAATATCTCGTTAGCCGACTGTACCCGGTTTACCCTATAAATAAAAAGATTAGCCTGCCATGAAATTACTTTGCCTTCGGCGACCCTGCCGGGGGCCGCCCCCATTAAATTGATGTTGGGGGCCAGCGGCATACCGCACCTTCAAAAAAGTTTGAACAAAACTTTTGTTAATTGAGAAGCGCTATCATCACCTTACTGCGAAGCAGCTTATAGGCTCCCCGCGCCGCGGGGCTATACCATGCCGGAAAAACCCATAAAAGCCAACGATAGCAAACCGGCGGTAACTAAAGCTATGGGCGCTCCTTTCATGGCTTCGGGGATATCATAAAGCTCCAACCTTTAGCGGATACCGGCAAATATCACTAAGGCCAGCCCGAAACCGACGGCAGTAGAAATCCTGGCGCAGGCCTTCCTTTTTTTTCCCCCGATACCAAAGTTGAACAACCCTATAAAACTATAGTTGTACGGCTGCGTAAGACTAAAGTTGTATAACATTAGAACTTTTTGGAACGGGACATACAACCAAATTTACAACCTTTGACCTATTTACAACCGTTTTTTTCGTTATATAATGTTAATGATGAAAAAAATATACGGATCGAGATCGACAGTGGTTTTTAAATTTCAACATAGATGCGTCGATTCCTACAGCTATAGTATAAAATTTTTTCTATTGAGAGGGTTTAATCTAACAACTATAAGTGAAGAGCGATTTTTTAACCGGCGCTTAATTTTTTGCCTAATTTTTGGAAATAGTTATAGCTCTTTGATCAGGTACTTGAATCTTTTAGCGGTTTTTAACAAATTTATAAAATCAAAATCCAAACAGGATCATAAAAAAACAAAATCTAAAATAGGAGGATTATCACTATGACAAGTTACAAAAAAAGAACAATTATCTTATCGGCTGCTATCTTACTGGGCTTTTTCCTGGTTTCCGCAGCCGGTACTAACCAGGGGCTTCAACAACCGAAAAGCTTCCGTTATGAAGTCATGGACGTGGGCAAGATATCTGAAATAGACATGCCCTTCGATCCAATGTGTATCCCCAAGAATGAGAAAAGGCCGGTTGGCCCTACCAGGGTTGCTTTGCCCATGTATCTTAACGCCGGTATCGCTGATGCAGGCACCTGGGAGGCTCTTCCCAAAGGCGGAACCCTCTGGAGACTCCGGGTCAACAGCGAAAACGCCCATTTCATGAGTTTCAAGTTTTCCGAATTCGAGCTTCCCCCCGGTGCGGAGCTTTACTTTGTTTCGGTTTACCGGGACTTCCATGTCGGTCCTTTTACGCACCTGCACAACCAGCCCACACGCCGCTTCGGTTCTCCCGTGATCGCCGGTGATGCGTCGATAATCGAGCTCTACCTTCCGCAAGGACAGTGCACTGCCGCTTTGACCCTGGAATCGGTTTCCCACGGCTATAAAAATGCCCTGGGTATGAGCCGGTTTCCCTACCGGAACACCGGCGCAGCCCTGGAAAAGGCGCAGCTTCTGCCCCAGGCCCGTGTCATGGCGCCTCCCGGCAGCTTCGACTGCCAGCGGGATATCAACTGCCCCGAGGGCGCTCCTTACCAGGACGAGAAACGCGCCGTGGCCGAAGGCTATGACGGCACCTATATCTGCAGCGGCCAATTGATCAACAATGTGCGCCAGGATAACCGCTATCTTTACCTCACCGCCGGTCACTGCGGTTGGTTTCAAGACCCCTCTACCATGTCCTACTACTGGAACTACGAAAACACCGGCTGCGGTACCGACGACTATCCCGAGTGGACCTACAGCACCGGTTCCACCGACCTCTACCATATCGAAACGGACACACAGGACATCAATCTCTTAGAACTCCATGGAACCGATCTTGAAAACACCTTCAACATCTATTTTATGGGCTGGAACCGGAGCGATAATATCCCGACCATGGCAGCTATGATCAGTCACCCCGATGACAAGCCCAAACAGATTGTCATCAGGTACGATCCCCTCATCGACTGTGCCTTAGGCGACTGCTCCGGTGGCTGGGGCGACTTATTCTGGAGAGTAACTTCCTGGGATGTGGGTGTGGATGAAGGCGGTTCCTCCGGCGGCGGTTTGATGGACCAGGACAACCTGCTGGTAGGCACCCTTACCGGCGGCGTCGGTACACATTGCAACGATTTCGCCTGGGATGAATTCTTCAAGCTATCCGCCGAATGGGTCCATTTGCAGCCTTTCCTGGATCCCGACAATACCGGCGCGATATCGATTCCCGGTAAGGACGGCCTTTCCGGCGGACCCGCGAGCGATCCCAATCCCGTCAACGGCGCCACCGGTGTTGCCGTAAATGCCACCTTAAGTTGGACAGCCGGTTCCGGTTCCGACTCCAGCGATGTCTATTTCGGCACCAATCCCAACCCCGGTGCATCGGAATTTCAAGGCAGCCAAACCGGGACTACTTTCGATCCCGGCACCCTGGCTTATGATACTACCTATTACTGGCGTATCGATGCCGTAACAGGCCCGGATACCGACACAGGCACGGTCTGGAGCTTCACCACCGCTGCGGCGCCCGCACTTCCGGGACAGGCTTCGTCTCCCAACCCGGCCACCGGCGCCACCGGCATAGCTATCGACGCCCAATTGAGTTGGACAGCCGGCTCCCAGGCCACCACGCACAAAGTATACTTCGGCGCCAATGCCACCCCGGGCAGCGGAGAATACCAGGGCGAACAGAGCGGAACAAGCTTTAACCCCGGAACCCTGGCTTACGACACCACCTATTACTGGCGCATCGATGAAGTAAATGCCCAGGGCACCACTACCGGCAGCGTATGGAGCTTTACTACCGGATCGCCGAGCATCGAAGTGGTGACTATACTCCTGGCCACATGGAATGCAGTCAAGCAGGAGCTCCAGGTGGAAGCAACCAGCAGTGAACAGCCTAACGCCACCCTCACCATTGAGGGAATCGGTACGATGAGTTACAAGGCTGCCAAAAGCAAATATGAATTTAAGTTAAAACCGATTGCCAACCCGGGGAGCGTTACTGTGACTTCGAGCCAGGGCGGCTCCGCCACACTTACAGTGACGCTCATATAATAAATTTAATATGATAACATTGCCTGCCCGCTCCGCTCTTTGGAGCGGGCAGCAGGGTGCGGCGCATCATGAAAAACTACTATGAAATTACTTTGCCTT
>JAGLSW010000524.1 GCA_023135565.1 Candidatus Aminicenantota bacterium
CCCTGGTCGCCGAAGGCAAAAAAAAAGAGATCGTCAGGAACAAAATCAGGATTCTACTGCACGACAGTTATGACTTTGCCAACGGTAGCGCCACGTTTTTTCCTTTTAATTGGATCGAACTGCACCTATTCGACCCGGCGCCGGAGTCGGACATCGGGAGCTGCCGGGATTGGCTTTTCTTAGTACTCTCACACGAAATGAACCATATTTTCAACATGAACGCCGGTTCCGGTTTTACTTATTTCATGAGGAAAATATTCGGCGCCAACCCGGTTTTTTTCCCAATGATCTATGCTCCGGTGTGGCTAATGGAAGGAACGTCGATTTACGCCGAATCGAAATTAAACCCCGGCGGCAGGCTCGACATCCCGGATTTCGAGATTGCGCTGGGAAATATCCTGGCTGCCGGACAAATTCCCGAAGCAGCGCAGATTTACGGGGAGCCTACTTTTGGGCCCGGCCCGAACGTCAAATACCTTTACGGCGCAAAATTCGTGGAGTTCCTGGCCGGGAGATACGGCGAAGAGAAAGTGCGGAAATTGGTGCACAGTTTCGGTTACCATTTTGTGCCTTTGTGGATGTCAACCAGGTTCAAAAGGATTTTCGACAAAGACCTGAAAACGCTGTGGGCCGAATTTGTCGAGAGTATCGCCGGTCTCCAAAAAGACAATAAAAATAAAGTAAAACACCTGACCCGCAGCGGTTGGGGGAAAAAATACCCGGTTTGTAACGGGCAGGGAAAAGTTTTTTATGTAGACCAAAATTATAAAGAGTTCCCCGGCATTCATGAGTTAGACCTCGATACCGGCAAAACTCGGCGGTTAATAAAAAAAGGCGGGGTAAATGCGCTTTTCTATTCCAAAGAAGATAAGAAACTCTATTTCTCCGCGGCGGAGTATTATAAATCTTTTTATAGATATTTCGATTTGTACGAACTCGACCTAAAAAAAAACCGGTTGAAAAGACTAACCAGGGGCAGGCGGCTTTCTTACCCGGTGAAACGCGGGGATAAAATCTACTGCGTAAAACGAAAAGGGAGCAAATCTTACCTTACGGTTTATGACTTAAAAACCGGCAAAGAAACGATCATTTCCAGGGGATTCGCTTCCCTGGCCCAACTGGCCCTGCCGCCGGGCGGGTGGCACCCGCAGCCCATGAATGCGGATGAAATGATCTCGTCTCGAGAAAAAACATTCGCGAAAAAACAAGATCTTTCCCCATCAGAAGTACAGATCGCCGCCGCCCTAAAAAACAAAAACCAACACTGGCGTATTGCTCTTTTTACTGTCGGCGGGGCGGGCGCGAAGCTGCGCCTACCTGCAAGCGGAGCCGAACAGGCAGGCCCCATGGGGTTTTACCCGGATAGTCACAGCGCAGGGAAACCGGTAAAACTCCTGAGCCGGGACGGCGTAAAAAGTTACGCTCCCCGGTGGAAGAATAACCGGGAGATATTTTTTATAACCGCGGATCAAAACAGTTACCGGCTGGCTTCGGTGGATGCGGATACCGGGGATTTTTATATTTATAGGGATGATTCCCTGCCGGACGTCAAGTATTTTTCCTTTTTGCCGGGTGGAGAAGAGTTAGTGGTTTCTTTTTTCGATACCAATGGTTTGAACTTAGGACTCCTGGAATTACAAAGAGCTGATTTTACCACGAAGGGCACGAAGGTCCCACTGCGTGGGGAGGGGATAAAAGGCGCAAGCCCCGACAGGCAAACCGGGAAAAATGATTCTCCGGCACCGGAGAAGGCAGCACTCCCCGGGAAATCCAGGGGGCGCAGGATAAAAAAGTATAACAGCCTGCGCGAACTTTTTCCCAAATACTTTGCACCCAATTTTCGGGACGCGGGAGAAGAGATAAAACCGGGCCTCTCTCTTTCCGGGAACGATATTTTAGAAAAACACGCTTTTGAACTGGATGCTTTTTATGGTTTCGAGAGCCGGAAATGGAGCTTCGGTTTTAATTATACTTATGATGGTTTTTACCCTACGTTGGTTTTTAAATACGGCAATTATTCCGATTTATATAAAAGACCGTGCGGCGAGGACTTTATTCATTTTTCCGAAAACGCTGAAATTTCCGCCCGCTTTCCACTCTCTATAAAAGAGAAGCGGCAGTCCTATTTTTACGCTGCTGTCTATTTTGAAAAGATAGCGGACCGGTACAGCGACCCGGTGGAAAATAGCAGCGTACACTTAGGCGGTTTCAAGGCCGGTTATATTTTTAGTTCTATCAAAAAATATTATGATTCTATTTCTTATGCCGATGGTGCCGGCTTTGCACTCTCTTATGCCCGGGATTTAAAGTTTTTGGGCAGCGACTATGATATTAATACGATTGCTTTCGATTACCGGATGTATCTTTCGGTTTCCAGGCCCAATGTGCTGGCTTTTCGTTTCGGGGCAGCGGACTCCTGGGGTGAAGCGCAGCGTTTATTCCACATGGGCGGGGCGGATTCGGAAGTTGGTTTTACTATGGCCGGCGGTAATATGTTCGACCTGATGAGGGGTTTTCCGTCGGGTTTTTTTGCCGGTTCCGGCGGTTTTATCGTGAACTTAGAGTACAGGGTCGCTCTTTTTAAAATAGAACGGGTCTTTACCGTGATTCGCAGCCTGGACCGGGTGTACCTGGCTTTTTTTGCCGATATAGGCAACCTGTGGCTCCGGGAAAAAGTAATCGACCCGGCCTATTCTTTGGGCCTGGAATTGAACCTGACCGCTTATATCGGCGACCTGAAGTTCAATTTCGCCGGAGGTGGCGCGGTCGGGCAGAATCCTTATCATGCCCCGGTTTTTTATTTCAGGATAGGAAATTCTTTTTAGCCTCCGGCGGCCCTGCCGGGGCGACCTCACCACGTGGGGCGGGTATAAGCGGCTTCGCCGGGGGACGGCGTCCCCAGCCTATGAGCTGCTTCGCAGCAGGGGCAGCGTGTGAGCGCTTCTCGCTTTTAAATAATAAAAAGTTTTGATCAAACTTTTTCAAAAGTTTGG
>JAGLSW010000525.1 GCA_023135565.1 Candidatus Aminicenantota bacterium
AAGTTTGAACAAAACTTTTGCTTAATTTCAATTCGTTTCCGGGTGAGGATGGCCTGTATGATTGACTGTCCTTTTTTTCTTTAACCGGAACCGGGGGCTAAACACCACTTCTTCAGCAGGGCAAAAATCCTATTGCTAATTCCAACCTATTCATGTTATAATTAATTTTCTTCATAGGAACCGGGAATACAAACAGCATGCCCCGTAATAACGGCATAATCGGATATAGAATTAACGTGGCCATACAAACAAACAAAACGTTTATGAAAGTATTTTTCGTTTTAATGGTGGTGTTTTTCCAGTTTGGTTTTTTTAACCGGGGCTCGTTTCTCCTGGCCTTAGACCCCGGTAAAGCAGTGGACAGTTATATACAGGACAATTGGCAGACAAAAGACAGCCTGCCGAACAATATGGTAAGCGATGTCATCCAGGCCGGGGATGGTTATATCTGGCTGGCCACCGCCTACGGCCTGGCTCGCTTCGACGGCAAAAGATTCGAAGTATTTAACAAACATAACAGCGGTTTGCCCAGCCACCAACTGCTGTCGGTTCTCGAAGATAGAAAGGGGAATCTCTGGCTCGGCACTAATAAGGGACTGGCCCTTTTTAAAGCAGGAGAGATCACAGCCTTCTTTACCGACAAAAATCTGCAGGACATTCTTGTCTTCACCCTCTTTGAAGACAGGCAAGGGAGCCTGTGGATCGGGACGGAAGGCGCCGGCATCGCCTGTCTAAAAAATGAAACGATCACTACCTATTCTACCAAAGAAGGGCTGTCGAGCAATTTTATCAGGTCTATTTGCGAAGATAAAAACGGCCACTTGTGGATCGGCACCCGCAAAGGGTTGAACTGTTTCAAAGATGGAAAATTCATTAACTATACTACTAAACAAGGACTGCCCCACGATTTTATCAGGGCTGTGTACGAGGACAGCCGGGGCCGGTTGTGGGTCGGCACATACGGCGGTGGCCTGTGTCTTTTGCAAGAGGGGAAATTTTTAGTGTACAACCGCAGCAGCGGACTGCCCGACGATTTTGTGCGCACCATTTACGAAGACAGCAGCGGCATGCTCTGGATCGGCACTAAAAAAGGATTAAGCAGGCTGAAAGCGGGCAAATTCAGCAATTGCCTGAACGAGGATGAAGCTGTCGATAATGTTGTTAATTCGATTTTCGAGGACAGCGAAAAGAACCTCTGGGTGGGCACTGATAACAGGGGACTTTATCGTTTGAAAGACCGGGTATTCAAAACCTATACCGCTGCCGAAGGACTTCCCGAAGACGTTGTTTGGTCTATTTTTAAAGATAGGAACGGCGTTCTCTGGGCCGGCACCCGTAAAGGGCTGCACCGTTTTGAAAAGGGCAAATTTGTCACTTTTTCCGCCAAAAACGACTCTTTAAAATATGTCGTCAATTCCATCGGCGAAGACCGGGAAGGGGCCCTCTGGTTAGGCACCGAAAGCGCCGGGTTAAAAAAATTAAAAAACGGCAAAGTATCCTCCTATACCAGGAAAGAAGGACTGCACAGCAATACAGTCAGGTGTATCTATGTGGACCGCGGCGGCACCACCTGGGCCGGCACCTATGACGGCGGGCTCAGTTCTGTCGGTAAGGGGAGCGTCAACACTTATACTATTAAAGACGGTCTTTCCAGCAACTGTGTGAAGGCCATCTGCGAAGACTTCCGGGGGCGCCTCTGGGTAGGCACCGCCAGGGGATTGAACTGTTTCCGGGACGGCGGCTTTAAAACCTATACAGTGGAAGAAGGCTTATCGGGCAATAATATCACCTCTCTATACGAAGACAACGAAGGAATCCTCTGGATCGGCACCCGTGAAGACGGACTCAACCGCTTCGAGGCCGGCAAATTCACCCACTATGGGATAAACAATGGTTTCTGCTGCAATGATTTATACCAATTGCTCGATGATGAAAAAGGCAGCTTCTGGTTAGGCGGCCCCTCAGGCATCTTTAAAGTTAGTAAAAAGGAACTGGCCGGTTTTGCGGCAGGCATACTGCGACGTATCGAACATATATCCTTTAACGAAGCGGATGGTATGGCCAGCAGCCACTGTTCAGGCGAAGGGTCCCAACCCCCGTCGGCAAAAACCGGCGACGGCAAACTTTGGTTTGCCACCACTAAAGGGGTGGTCATGCTGGACCCCAGCCTTATTAAAACCGCTGCTCCAGCTCCTGTGGTAAAAATCGAAAAATTTATCGTGGATAATAAAAACACCACCCTATCGAAGGGGATGCGCCTTTCCCCAGAAGTAATGAACATCGAGTTTGAATATACAGCCTTTAATTTTTTTGCCCCGGAGAAGCTTAAATTTAAATATATGCTTGAAGGATTCGACCAGGAGTGGAAAGATGCAGGAACACGGAGAACCGCTTTTTATACGAATCTCTCTCCGGGGAAGTACCGGTTTGTAGTTACTGCCTGCAATAATAAGGGTGTATGGAATCCTAAGGGCGTTTCTTTCGAGTTCCAGGTGATACCCTTTGTTTACCAGGGATGGTGGTTCTATCTTGTGTCGGCGGCGATAATCGCCTCTCTTTCGGCTGGTTGGTTCCGCCTTCGGGTCAGACAGGTAAATAACCGTAAAATAAAATTAGAACGGCTCGTAGATGAAAGAACCCGGCAGTTGGGGGAATCCAACATACAATTAGAAGCCTCTATCCGGCAGTTGGAAAAAAAGTCCCGGGAACTGCAAATAGCCAATAAGATAGCCATGCAGGAGCGGGAAGCCGCGGATACCGCCAACCAGGCCAAAAGTGAATTCCTGGCCCGCATGAGTCATGAAATCCGTACCCCTATGAATGCCATTATCGGATTTGCCGATATGCTGACCGAAACAAAATTAGGAAAAGAGCAGTTAGACTATGTGGAAACCATTATCCGCAGCGGTGGATCGTTAACTACCCTATTGAACGATATCCTCGATTTTTCTCGCATCGAAGCCGGTGAATTGTCCATTGCTCCTGTTAGTTTTGCACCCCGCCGGACTCTCGATTTTGTGTTCGATATTGCCCTTTCCCGCAGCAGTGGCAAACAGGTACAGACAAAATGCCGCTGCAGCGCCGCTGTTCCCGGTTTTGTAAAGGGCGACGAAGGGCGGTTTCGCCAGGTACTGCTAAACCTGTTGGGAAATGCCGTCAAATTTACCGAACAAGGGGAGATCGAACTTACCTTAGATGTAGAAGAAGAGGATGAGATTAGGGTAAAGCTTCACACAAAGGTACGGGATACGGGAATCGGCATCCCGGCGGATAAGCTGGCGACCATCTTCGATGTTTTCCAGCAGGCCGATGGTTCCACCACCCGTTTATACGGCGGCTCAGGTTTAGGATTAGCCATATGCAAACAGTTAGCGAAGTTAATGGGAGGGGACATATGGGTGGAAAGCAAATTAGACAGAGGCAGCGCCTTCCATTTTACCTGCTGGATGGAGAAAGTGGCTGAAAGCCCGGAAAAAAAGGGCAAATTGCCCAGCCCGAAAAAGGAAGAAGCGGCCGGTCCCGCCGCTGCAGGGAGTCGAAAGCCCCCTCATATTTTAGTAGTGGAAGATAATGCCGTTAACCTGAAGTTGGTCCGTTTTATGCTGCTCAAGGCCGGTTACCGTGTCAGTGCGGCCACCAGCGGAGAAGAAGCGGTTAAAAGCTTTACTGCTGAACCGGGGGATTTCGACCTGGTTTTTATGGACATACAGATGCCGCATATGAGCGGCATAGAAGCGTCCCGGTTAATACGGGACAAAGGTTTTAAAGAAGTTCCTATAATTGCATTAACAGCGCAGAGTATGAAAGGGGACCGGGAGAAATGTTTGCGAGCCGGGATGAATGATTATATGGCCAAGCCTATCAAGAAGGAGACCCTGCTTGCCATGGTAGAAAAGTGGGGGGGCGGCCCTAACCCGGCTGAAACTGCTTCTCGATAATAAAAGTAACCGGGCCATCATTAATGGATTCTATTTTCATCATGGCCGCGAAAATACCGGTTTCCACTTTGATTTCTTCGGCCATCAGGGCGTTAAACTTTTTGTAGAGGGCATCTGCTTTTTCCGGGTCTTCGGCGTTATTGAAATCCGGCCTTCTCCCTTTTTTGATATGGGAAGCCAGGGTAAATTGTGAAATAGAGAGGATTTCACCTTTTATATTTTTAACGCTGAGGTTCATTTTATTTTCCTGGTCCGGGAAGATGCGCAGGTTAAGGATTTTTTCTGCCATAAAAGCGATTTCTTTGTCTGTATCGCCTTTTTCAATGCCCGCATAGACCAGGATGCCCCGGCCTATTTTGCCCACGGTTTTGCCGTCTACTGTGACGCCGGCCTGATCGACTCTTTGAATAACGACTCTCATGTGACTTTGTCCTCTTTTTTTTATTTTGAGTTTCTTGTTATTTTATCATAGAATTGCTCTTTTTTGCCAGGAACTTTTTGGATGTCCGCGTATGCGCCCAGGGCAAGCTCCAATTTTACTTTTTCAAGTTTTCCCAGGTGCTGTAATCATAGATGAACAATTAGACTCAACATTGAATGAAATTTGCTCAACGATGACCTCCACTTTATCTTTCCTTCCAGGCCTTCTTCCTTATTGACTCTAAACTAATATCCCTGTCCTTCCAAATCCCATATAAATCACTGAAACTGCCCTCCTTCTCCGCACCGGAAATATCACTGCCGATGCGCTCTCTTATTTCGATAAATTCAATCTGCCTCAAAAAATCCAATAGGAACTTGCCTTTTGCTTCATTCTTTATACTTACTACTATCTCTGACATTTTTTTTCTCCGTCTTTATTTTAACATAAATTTGGAATTTTTCAAAAAGTTTAAAGAGAAAAAAAGAACGATAGGTTGGAACCCCACTACCTTCATGATATAATACATTATCAAATTTACTATTCTTAGGAGGTTCTATGAAAAAATATACGATTATGGTTCTTTTACTGTTAGGCTGCTTCTGCGCCTGCCATTCTCAAACCGTTGCGAATTTCTCCAACCACTTTATCAACCAAACCATGCGTATCGACTATTACCATGTGGGGGACCAAAAAGAAGAATTTATCACTATAGACAAAATCTATCGCCAGGGAACCTGGGCGGGGAATCCCAACCACCTGCTCGATACGTTCAATCTCGGCCGCTACCAGATCAAAGTCTATGAAAAGGATTCCCAAACCTTAATTTTTTCAAAAGGTTTCGACAGCTATTTTGGGGAGTACAAAACCACCACACCGGCCGCTTCGGGCATAAAACGCACCTATCACGAAACCGCCCTGATCCCTTACCCTAAACGAAAAATCAAGTTCGTTATCGAAAAGAGAGACCGGCAGAACCGACTGCACCCCATCTTTGAAACGGTTATCGCGCCCCGCGGCATCGAAATCAACCGCGAACCGCTGTCCGGGGACGTTAAGGTTTTTGAGATTTTGAAAAACGGCGCCCCTCATAATAAGGTAGACGTTGCTTTTATTGCCGAAGGCTACACCCGGGCAGAAGAAGGAAAATTCAAAAAACGCCTGGAAACCGCGGCAGAAAACTTTTTCAAAATCGAGCCTTATAAAACAAATAAGGATAAATTTAATATATACGGCGTCTTTAAACCGTCTCAGGAGAGCGGCTGCGATGAACCGGGCCACGGGATTTACCGCAATACCGCGGTTCACTCCTCCTTTAATGCCTTAGGTTCGCCCCGGTACCTGTTGACCGAAGGGAACAAAGAACTGCGGGACATTGCGGCTCATGCGCCTTATGACACCCTGCTGATTATGGTAAACAGCAAGCGTTACGGCGGCGGCGGATTGTACAATAGCTTTTGTGTTTTCACCGCCGGCAGCACCCATCAGCAGTATCTTCTTGTCCATGAGTTCGGTCATTCTTTTACCGGGCTGGCGGACGAGTATTATTCATCCAGCGTGGCTTACAACGAGTTTTACCCGCGGGGAATCGAACCCCTGGAAGCCAATATCACCGCCCTGTTAGACCCGGCAGAGATCAAATGGAAACACCTGCTCAGCAAGGGGATAGAAATACCCACCAAATGGAAAAAAACGGTATACGAAAAAAAATCCATGCAGTACCAGGTTACGCGGCGCAAGTTGAATAAAGAAATTGCCCGCTTAAAGCGCCGGGGCGGGCCGGAAGAAGAAATTGCCAAATTAAAAGAAGAAGCAGAACGCCGTTCCCGGGAGAATATTCAGCAGACCGGCGCCTTCTTAAACAAGAGTTCTTTATCCGGGAAAGTAGGGGCTTTTGAAGGAGCCGGTTATACGGCTAAAGGGCTTTACCGGCCCATGTTGAACTGTATTATGTTTTCCAGGGGTATCCAACCCTACTGCAAAGTATGTCGGGCCGCGGTTGCCCGTGTAATAGAGTTCTATACAGACTGATATCAATGTTCAATGAAGAACCTTTACGACTTGCCTTCGGCGACCTGCGGCGCAGGCACCCTCTCAACCCCGGCTCGCCTATCCCGAATCAATAGTCATAGGCATTTACGACTATTGCCCCTTAAACGCTTCCCCACGCAGTAGGGCTCTTGAAAAAGTTTGAACAAAACTTTGTATTTTTTAGAATGCACACTTTTGCACCCACCAACCCCGGCCCTAAAACATTGAAACAGATTAATCGCTGTATGCCAATGCCTTCCGGTATAATTCGTATAAGAAATTTTCAAGATACTCATTTTGTCCCGATACCCCAGGCAGGACAAAAAGAATTCTCCCGCTCTTTAAAACACCCATTAATGTGGGATTATGAATGGGTGCAAATTTCTTCAATCCCCGATTCGCGGTTATTATTGGAAACCTGTATTTTTTCTTGAAATAGTCCATTAGATGACTCTCTTGCTCAGGCACAACACCGAAAATCGGGAAATCATCAGTTAGACGGTTAAGCGTATTCACCACTTCCATACAAGATGAACAACTGTTCCTCGAAAAATAAAAATACAGCATGAACGGTGAGTCCGATTCCCCTGTTTCACGAATGGGGAAACCTGACAGCGGTTTGTTAAAAAAAACAGTCATACATAGATAGACCGCAACAAGAATCAAAAAAATAACAGCAAGTACCGGTAGATATTTCTTCATCGGTAAATATTATAGACCAGGATTTCAAACTTATCTTCGTCTTTAGCGTCCAGGAATCTCCTTAAGAATATTAAACTGTCGGTTTCTCTATTCATACATATGACGGCGCTCTCATCTTCGTCGGAAAACGAGACTTCTTTCGGCGCTTCGATCTCGGAAATAAATTTCATGTCATGTCCATAGAACTGGAGCATCCTACTCCGTCTCCCGGCAGTTTTAGACGGAGTCATATAACTTAAAACAATATAGTTTTTAGAAACATTTATATCGTCGATAATCGAAAATTTCGATTTCTCTACCGCCATTACCATTCTCTCTTTTTGCTCATAGGCAATAGCCAGGCGGTCGGAAACGAAGGGTTGAACATATTTATCTGTTTTGATCCAGAATTCTTCGATATCCCCGGTTTTAATATCTATCCTTAATATTCTCAGGTCACCTTCCCATACATAATAAACCTTGCCGTTATAAGCGTCACAATATCCCTGTGTACCTATGGCGACTATACTATTCGTGTTCCGGTAAACCTTCCGGTATTCAGCCGTGGAAGACAACCCGTATTTTTCATGGGAAGGCAGTACATAGGAGGTTTTTCCATTTGTGAGATTTACACTATATAATTCGCAGGAATTCCCATCCGGGTCTAAAACAAAAGCAGCGAGAAACAATAAATCATTATAAAGACAGCAGTCTACACCAGCATTCACCGGGATACTTTTTCCTTGTTTTATATCCTTTAACTGAGCCGGTCCGGCAAACTCGTAAACGAAACACCGCCTCCTGCCGAAATCTAAAAAAGCCAATCGTTTGCTGTCGCTTACATTCCTGAAGGGAATTAAGAATTCAGCCGGGCCAACGCCTTTTCGCCCTATTACCTTGAGCAAACGGCCCGATTTTGAGAAGATTTTGATATTGCTTACTTTGGCATCGGGAATAATAAAATTCCCATAAGGGTCTACACTTATCCCGCCGCTTAAATATAACTCCTGCTTATCACCGCAGTGTAATGGAAACCTGTTTTTGAGTTTTATTTTAGCAGGGAAAAGCAGGTTACTATTAATAAGAAGGATTGTCGCAATTACAAAAATTAATTTCCGCATACTACCTCCGCAAGGGGACGGTTTTAAAACCGCCCCCAGTTTTGGAATCATAAGTTTACTTATTTCGGCCAGACAACTACACAGTTACGTGGTTCTCCAGAACAATCAAAATACGTTACGCCTCCAATTGTAACAGAATTGTCTGTACCGAAACGTGCTCCTGCATCCAGGTTAGGTGCGCTAACATTGACTACCACGAATGCCACTGCACATATAACCGCGAGCAGCACTAAAAGTTTTCCTACTTTCTTTATCATTTTTTACCTCCAGGTAAATTTATACGTTCCAACTTAGTTGAGACAAGATTTTTCATTATATACAAATTGGGTTTAAAAGTCAAAAATACAAACGGCATCATTATTTTCGCAATGAAAAAGTGGGGCCGGTGCTTTCAAACGTTCAAGTAATGGGAAAATAGAAAGTGTCGCTGCGTTTCTTTTCGGTTGCATTTTGTCGCATTTTGTTGTATTATAGATGCGTATTGCATTGTAGCGGCGGTAAAAATGAGTATCGCAATAAGAGTATCCGATCAATTAATGAAAAAAGCCAGGGTAATAAGTGCCGTAGAGAACCGCTCTATAACAGGGCAGATCGAATATTGGGCCAAAATCGGTAAATGCGCCGAAGAAAATCCCGGCCTGAGTTTTAATTTCATAAAGGAAATTCTCGTGGGGATGGAAGAGTTGGCTGAGGGCATGGGTACTGAATATAAATTCAGCTAATTTGACGAATGTGCACGGTGCATGACTTTGTGACTTTTTCAATTTGTTTTTAGGATAGAACGAAAAAAAAAAGTAACAAAGTTCGACACCACCCCAAGGAATCCATGGTAGTTCTTCATGATGCGCGCCTCACTCGGAGATAACGAAATTAAACAAACCCCACTCGCGTGGGGAAGCGTTGAACGGTGGTGCTTTTCGACGAGCTAACACACCCCGTCACTTCGGGGCAAAAAACAAAAAAGCCCCTCAGTGCCACCCCTCTCATATTTGTGCCAAATGGCACTATTCAAGGGGGGCAATTTTTCAAAAAAGCCCCCCTTGTCGCCGAAGGCAAAAAGTAATTTCATAGTAGGCAAAAAAATTATCTTAGCCTGGACTTGAAAAAACAAATATTTCTTGTTATGATTAACCTTTTCACCATGAAATAATAAAATGGAGGTTCGCCTTGAAAAAAAAAAGAAGATTTTATCGGCAGACCCCCGGAGGCAAATTAAATAAGATATTAAAGAGGATTAAATGAACGCTGAAAAAAAGAAAAAAGGATTCTTTACGAAATATTCGAGCCAATTCTGGTTAGTGGTCATGTTCGAGTTCTTCGAAAGAGGCGCTTATTACGGCATGATGAGTTTTTTATCGCAATACTTCGTAGATACGCTCCATATTCCCAAAGAGAATGTGGGAGAAATCAAAGGCGTTATCCAGCCTTTGCTCTACTTCCTGCCTATTATTGCCGGCGCCCTGGCCGACCGCTTCGGGTACCGCAAAATGTTGATGACGGCATTTGCCCTTTTGGGCGGCGGGTATTTCCTTACCAGCCAGATGACCACCTACACCGCGGTTTTTGCCGCTTTAGTCATCATGGGCTTCGGGGCCGGGGCCTTCAAACCCCTGATATCCGGCACCATCGCCCGCATAACCGACGAATCCAACAGCACCCAGGCTTTCGGTATTTATTATTGGTCTATCAACATGGGCGCTTTCCTCTTCCCCCTGATTTTAGTGCCGGTGCTAAAAAGCATCAACCCGGCCTACGTGATTATCGCTTCCGGTATTTGTACGGCTATTTTGATTATTCCCACCGCCCTTTTCTTTAAAGACCCGGCCAAACAGCGGGAAGTGGAAGAAAAAGCCCGGGAACGGGAAAGAACCGGTCTGCTGCAAACCCTGGCCAACGCTTTTGAAATCATCTATTCGCCCATCGTGCTGCTTTTTAATCGCATGAAAAAATCGCCGACCTGGAAATATATCGTAATCGTGTTACTTTTGGTTTTATTGGGATTCTCCTTTAACAAATACTTAGCGCAGCCACCGGCAGTGGGAAAATTCCCGGCTGTCGGGATAGACCAGGGCGGCAAAACGCTGATATTCACTGTCAACCGCAACATGCAAAAAAAGAACCCCTACAAACTGGAGGACAGGAAAGACGTGCCGGACTTGATCGATTTAATCGTCTATAAACCCGGATACATAGACAGGTTCGTGGAAAAACTGCTCCGGGACATAGCCGACAACCCCGGTTTGAAACCGGTAACAGCAGCCGCTATCCGGGAATATATCGAAAGATCGGATCGAAAAATCGAATTAATATTCAGCGCCGCTCCTAAAGAGAGCAGCGCTTTCAACATTAAAGAAATATCAGCCGGACACTTCCGGGTTTTGCTAAAGGATCCGGGTAATTACCGGGATCACAAGGAGGCCCTGCTTAAGGAGATACATAAAACCCCGGAGCTGCGCGGCATCACCATGAAGGACATCGACCGTCTCCATGATGAGTTAGGCAGCCGTTCTTTTTTCCTCTTTTTTGTTTTGTCGCTGCTGGCCATCGGGTTAATCATTGTGGCCTTATCTTTCAAAGGTTCCGCCCGCACCGCCGGACCGGATGTGCAATCGCGTGGGTTCCAGGTTTCCATGCTGTTAGTGCCGGCGGTGATTATTATTCTTTGTTTAATGCCGGGGATCAGTATCTTAGGCAAGATCATTTGTTCGGTTATCTATTTTTCTATAATGTCTCTTTTTATGATCGACAAGTCGGACGCCCGCAAATTCGCGGATCACGGCAAATTTTTGTTGATGATCGTGTTGTATTCCGGGTTTTGGGTACTTTATTTCCAGATGTTCGACTCCGTGCTCTGGTACGTGCAGGCCTATGTGGACGCTGCTTCCGTCAACAACGCGGTTAACGGTTTGTTGGCTGTATTCGGTCTTAAGATTAATTTTTTCTTCGATGTGGAGCATGTCACGGTCATCAATGCCTTAACCATTATAATCTTACAATTGGTGGTTTCCAGCATCGTGAAAAACAAAAAAGCCTTGCCCACCATGATAACCGGTATCGCCATCGGCACCTTCGGCCTGGCCATGCTGGCCATATCCACTCATATCTGGGTATTCATGGCCGGTATCGTGATATTTTCTATCGGCGAAATGACGGCCCATCCTAAGTTCATCAGCTACATCGGTTTGGTAGCGCCCAAAGACCGGAAAGCCATGTACATGGGTTATATTTTCCTTTACGGGGTATTCGGCAGTTCGGTAGGCGGTATAGTAGGAGCTAAACTTTATGTGCACTTTGTGGACAACCTCAACCAGCCGCGCACCCTGTGGTTGATATTCAGCAGCATCGGGGTAGTGACTATTATTGCCCTGCTGCTCTACAACAAATTCCTGGTTCCCAAAAAAGTAGGAGAAATACCGAAACAAAAATAAAAATAGATCATTCTTTTACTCTCCTTTAATTTATTTTAAATCTCAGGGCGGGGCGTGATACACATCGCGCCCCGCTTCTTTTTTAGTAAGTGTTCAGTTTTGAATAAATCGGTCCTCAAATAGTTCATTCCCGTTTCGTTTAGTGATTGAAGGGCGGATAGACTCAATTTTCCTAAAACTGAATTGTTACCTTTTTTATGGTTGCATTTTGTTGCATTTTGATGTATTATCGATGCGTATTGCAGCGGAGGTAAAAATGAGTATCGCAGTAAGAGTATCCGATCAATTGGTGAAAAAAGCCAGGGTAATAAGCGCTGTAGAGAATCGCTCTATAACAGGGCAGATCGAATATTGGGCCAAAATCGGTAAATGCGCCGAAGAAAATCCCGGCTTGAGTTTTAATTTTATAAAGGAAATTCTTATCGGAATGGAAGAGTTGGCTGAGGGCATGGGCACTGAATATAAATTTGGATAATTTGAGCAGTGAAAGTTATACAATCTCCCCTGTTTGAGAGGAAAGTAAAGAAATTCAGGAAAAATCAAAAATTGGCATTAGATGAGCAAATCCGCATCATAAAAGAAAATCCCGGCGTCGGGCAAGAGAAAAAGGGTGATTTGCAGGGAGTTTTTGTTTTTAAGTTTAAGCTTCAGAAGGTAGAGTACTTATTGTCTTATCGTTTTGCCGGCGACAATTTGGAGTTAATTACCCTGGGTCCGCACGAAAATTATTATAGAGATTTAAAGAAACACCTGAAGAACAAGTAGTTTTTGCGGGAAATGGCTGCGCCTAATAAAAGCTATTAGTCCTCATGAGTTTTTTCTCCACAAATCCTAATAGGAAAAAGGTCACATTTTCTAAAATGTAACCTTTTCCCTATTGATTCGCCCCGGTGCGTTTATTAAAATCTTGTTTTTTTGCGAAGATTTAACACACCCCGCTTCCTCTTGTCTCGTTCCTCGACAATCGGAACCGCACCCGCGGGCGGCAGCTATACTATCAAGATCAAGGAGAAAGGAACCACAGCATCAGGTACGAGCGATGCCCCGTTCACATTATCGAATTAATAATTTTCCTCAAACCGCCGGAGTTGAATTTTTTTGTTATTAATTTCTTTATAGTATTGATAATAAAGGCGTATTCGTGGTATAATAAGCTGTAGAAAATTCCTATCATAGTATCTTGTTTTTTTTATACTTAACGAAAAAAGGCCGCCTAATGGTGAAACCGAGAAACGTAAAAAGTAAAAAATATGTTTCTTGTTACCGCATGTAAACGTTTTTCTCCGCCATGAAACGGCTGCCTGGAGGTTGTAGTGAATAAGGTTAACCTGCTTGAATTAATTAAAGAAGTCGAAGAACCATGGCACAGGATAGATGTTTGTACTATTAATAACAGTATATTAAGAATCGCCAAAATCGAGGGGGAGTTTCGCTGGCATACACATCAGAGCAAAGATGAATGTTTCTTAGTCCTGAAAGGGAAAATATTTATCGATACCAATAAAGAAGGCACTATAGAATTAAACGAAATGGAAAGCTATATAGTCAAAAAAGGGACAAGACACCGTTCCCGCGCTGATGAACCCGCCTGGGTACTGCTAATCGACCCGGCCAAAGCGAAAGGCAAATAAGCCGGAGTTTCCAACCGGCAGCCCGGCCGGCCATTCAGCAACTCAGCGCTGAAATAAAAATATTTTTTTTCTTGACATTTAAGAAAGCATTCCCTATAATTTAAAAATAAGTAAAAATGAAACGGCGTTTCAAATAATGAAACAAAGAATCGCCCACAGCAGTATTTTAAATGAAGAAAAAAGCGATACATAATAAGGAGGCACTATGGGCAATGGTTTTATGAACAAATATCTTCACGTGGATCTAAGCAGCCGCACGTTTAAATTCGACGATATCCCGCCGGGACTCTTCGAGGAGTTTATCGGGGGCAAAGGAGCAGGATTAAAACTATTAGTAGATAATGGCTTAATCACCCACGACCCTTTCGCGGAGGAAAATCCTTTAATATTCATCAGCGGCCCTTTTACCGGTTCTAAGGTGCAGACCTCGGCCCGTTCCACCTTAGTTACCAAATCCCCGCTGACCGGCACTTTTCTCGATTCTCATATCGGCGGGCATTTCGGGCCACAGGTAAAAAAAGCCGGCGTAGATTACATTTTTATTACCGGGAAAAGCGACAAACCGGTGTATCTTTATATTACCCCCGGGCAGGTGGTTTTTGAAGACGCGGCGCAGTTGTGGGGCAAGAACAAATTCGCAACCGAAAAGAAGCTGCGAGCCCAATACCCGGATACGCGGATGATTTCCATCGGCACAGCCGGGGAAAACCTTGTCAAATATGCCTGCATCGGCACCGATTACAACCGCCATTTCGGCCGCGGCGGCAGCGGCGCGGTAATGGGTTCAAAAAAATTAAAAGCCATGATTGTGGGCGGCAGCGAAAAGGTTTCTTATTTCGACGAAGCAGGCTATAAAGAGTTGACTTCCCAACTGACTAAAGATGTGATTGCACATCCCAATCGTGCCTTGCGGAAGGAGTTGGGCACTTCCATGTGGATGCGCATGGGCCAGGAAATCGGGCGTTTTTTACCCATTCGCAATTGCCGCGAAGTAGTGGTGGACGATTATGAAAAGATCACCTCCGAGAGTTTCAAAAAAGCCCTAAATTGGAAGAACACGGGCTGTTTCGGCTGTGCGATTTTGTGTTCCAAGAAGGCCAAATGGAAAAATTACGAAATGGAAGGCCCGGAGTATGAAACCATCGCCTGGTTAGGAGCCAACTGCGGTTTGAATGACCCGGAAGCCATAGCATATGCCAATTACCTGGCCGACGACTTAGGGTTGGACACCATTTCTACCGGCGCTGTGATTGCTTTTGCCATGGAAGCTTTCGAGAAAGGGATTATTTCGCAGCAGGATACAGGCGGAGTCGAGTTAGCCTTCGGCAGCAGTGAAGCCGTATTTGAGATGATAAAAAAGATCGCCGCCCGTGACGGTATCGGCGATATCCTGGCCGAAGGTACACGTATTGCCGCGCAGAAAATCGGTAAAGACAGCGATTATTTTGCTATCCAGACTGCCGGTATGGAATTATCCGGTGTAAATGTCAAAGGTTCGGCCTCTATGGGGTTATCCCTGGCCACTGCCGATTTTGCCAGTCACACCCGGATGTGGTCTTGTTCAGCCGAAATGAACGGGGAATTGAATTTTGAGAACACGCCGAAATTTATCAAAAACGGCCAGGATGAAGTCAACACCCGGAATTGTTTAGTGGTTTGTGATTTTCTTCCTTTCGGATTCGACCGGCTGGCGCCGATCTTGAACAAAATGACCGGTTTGGAATCCAGCGCTGAAAGCTTGCAGGAATTAGGCCGGAAAATCTCCGACATGACCCGCATGTACAACATAAAAAACGGCAGAACCCGGAAAGACGACACTTTGCCGGCCCGATTTTTCAAAGAGAAGCATTTGTCCGGTATTTTCAAAGACCAATATTTGACTGAAGAGAAGTTCGGTGAATGGTTGGACATGTACTACCGGGAGCGGGGCTGGGACGAAAATGGGATTCCGGCTGCGTGAAGAAGCATTTGCCTCCGGCGGCCAGGGGGCGCTTTTTAAAAATACTGCCCCCTGGACCCCCGCAAAAACTTTTGTTGAGCAAACGTTTATGCCCCTTGCTCAACGCTTGGGATTTTGCCTAAGCGCAGGGCTCATCAAAAGTTTTGATCAAACT
>JAGLSW010000526.1 GCA_023135565.1 Candidatus Aminicenantota bacterium
CTTTTAAAAAAGTTTGATCAAAACTTTTAATAATTGAAAATCAAAAGCGCTCACCCGCTGCCCCTCATAGGGTGCCCGCGCCGTGGGGCTGCCGCGAAGCGGCTTATCGGTTGGGGACGCCGTTCCCCTAATTGTATACCCGGCTCTCACCAACCTTGCCTCTCTTGCTCTTCTCGATCTCACGCAGCTCGCGGAATAACTCACGCTCCCGGCGCGATAACTTCACCGGGGTAACAACACTTATTATCACCAGCAAATCGCCCTTGCCCCAACCGCCGACATTCTTAAATCCTTTACCTTTTATCCTGATAATTTTGCCGGTCTGGGTCTCCGGGGATACCTTGATCTTTTCTGTTCCATAAAAGGTTTTTATTTTTATATCATCGCCTAAAGCGGCCTGGGCAAAAGATATCTCTAACTTGTACAGCAGGTTGTTTTCGTGACGCTCGAAATCATCATGCTCTTCAACTTTGATGATGACATACAGGTCGCCGGACCTGCCGCCACTATAACCGCCTTCACCTTCACCGGATACGCGCAGCCGGTTACCACTGTCTACACCGGGAGGCAAAGTTACTTTGAGGTCTTTGCTTTCGGTTATACGGCCTCTGCCGCGGCACTTTTCGCAGGGGTGGGCAACAATCTTACCGGCGCCGCTGCACACATGACAGGTGGTGGCAATGGAGAAAAATCCCTGACTGCGCCGGATACTGCCGCTGCCACCGCACTGCCTGCAGGTTTCGATGGGTTTGCCGGGTTCGCTGCCGGACCCGCCGCAGACATCGCAGCCGGCTTCTCTTTTTATCTCTAACTCTTTCTCGACTCCGTTATAGGCTTCTTCTAATGTGATTTCGACTTCCATGCCTACGTCACGGCCATTCCGGGCAGAGCTGCGCCCCCGGCCGCGAGATGAGCCGAAACCGAAAAGCCCACCCAGTATGTCTTCAAAACCGGAAAATTCCGACCCGGAAAAAAACGAGCCGTCGGAAAATCCGCGCCCGGACATTTTTAAACCCTCAAAACCGAAACGGTCATAAGCTTGCCTTTTTTCCTGGTCAGCCAGGACAGAATAAGCTTCCGAAGCTTCTTTGAATTTATCTTCCGCCCCAGGATTGTCCTGGTTGCGGTCCGGGTGATATTTTAAAGCCAACTGCCGGTAGGCTTTTTTTATTTCATCGCTCGATGCTGTCCTGGAAATGCCCAGGACTTCATAATAATCTCTTTGTGCCATTTTCCCGTTCCTTTATAGTATGTCCTATGTTTCGAACTCAGCTAAAAAAATCGTGTTTATCTTTTCTCTAAAATTCTTCGTTTTTAACAATAATCTTTCCAGGTCCGTCAAGTTTTCGCCTTCAAGAGCTGTTTCAGCTTTGATTGCCAACTCTTTTATATCTTTTTTATCTTTGGCCTCGAGCTTATCCGGGTGCCCGCTGCGGAAAAACATTATCGCTTCCAATTCGTCTTTCAACTGCAGTTTAACCTGGTTTAGCCTGACCGCCACTTTATCCTGTTCTTCGTACTGCCGGGCTTCCCTGACCTTCTCTTCTATCTCTTCGGGAGATAACCCGCTGGCAGGCTGAACCCGCATGCTCTGCATCAGTCCGGTCTGCTTGTCTTTTGCCGATACTTTAACGAGGCCGTTGGCGTCTATCTCAAAGATGACGTCGATCTGAGGTATCCCTTTAGGGGCCAGGGGAATTCCCACTAAGTTAAAATACCCTAAAGACTTATTTTGCGAGGCCAGTTCCCTTTCACCCTGGAGCACCTGGATTTTAACGGTCTGCTGGTTGTCGGTAATGGTGGTAAATACCATAGACCTCTTTATGGGTATGGTGGAGTTTTTTTCGATTAATTTGGTAAAATTATCCCCTTTGGTTTCCACGCCGAGAGAGAGGGGCGTGACATCGAGAAGCAGCAGGTCTTTTACCTTGCCCTGTATGATTTCAGACTGCAGGGCTGCTCCCTGGGCCACCACTTCTTCAGGATTGAGGTCTATAAAAGGTTCTTTATTAAAGTACTCCTTTAACCTTTGCGTGATCACCGGCATCCTGCTCTGACCGCCAACCAAAACCACCCTTTCAACCTGGCCGGGTTTAGCATTTATCTTCTCTAAGGACTCTTTAATCAGTCCCATGGTTCTATCGATTAACCCGATGGTGTCGTTCTCCAACCGGGTCCTGGTCAGTTTCTTCTGGAAATGATAATTGCGGCCGTCCTCGAAATGATAAAGATAGGGGATAGAAATCTGGGTCTCTTCGTTAAAGGAGAGTTCTATCTTTGATTTTTCAGCTACCTGGATAACCCGCTGGTAACTGTTTTTATCGCTGAAAATATCTACCGATATCTCTTTAGACACTTCATCGAGAACCCATTCGATTATCTTTTCATCAAAATCATTCCCGCCTAAAAAAGTATCCCCGGTGGTAGATACGACTTTGTATATGTCGCCATTAACCTCTACTATCGAGATATCGAAGGTTCCCCCTCCTAAATCGTAAACCGCATATAGGCCGTCCTTATTAATTTTATCCCGGTAAGCGATCAGGGCCGCGGTAGGCTCGTTTATGATCCGTGACACATTTAGACCTGCGATTTCACCGGCAATCTTCGTAGCCTGCCTCTGGGCGTCGTCGAACTGGGCCGGAACGGTTATGACAGTGTCGGCTATTTCTTCACCTAAATAATCTTCCGCTATCTCTTTTAAATATCCCAAAAACATAGCGGATATTTCTTCGGGAGAATAAAACCTTTCTCCTAATTTGACAATGACATCTCCATTATCAGCCTGGCCGACTTCATAGCCCACACGCTGCTGGATTTCACTGGTTTCGGGAGAATCGTACTTTCTCCCCATCAACCTTTTTATTGCCCATATGGTATTTTTGTTATTGGTAATAAACTGTCTTTTGGCTACATTACCGAAAATCCTCATCCTTTCGCGGTTTAAAGCGACGATGGAAGCAATAACCCGTGAACCTTCGGGGTTGGGTATCACCACGGCTTCCCGGCCTTCGAGATAACTGATGCATGAATTGGTAGTACCTAAATCGATCCCTATGTTTTTAGCCACTTAACCGCTCCTACTCTTCCTCTGCCTCCTCTTCTTCGGGTGGCGCTTCCTCCTCGAGGGGGATTGCTACTTTTGCCAGCGCGGGCCGCAGTAATTTACCGTTATACATGAACCCTTTCTGGTAAACTTCGATTACCTGTGGATCCGAAACGTCCTCTTTTTCTTCTGTTGAGAGCGCCTGGTGAAGATTAGGGTCAAAGGGTTTATTTAATGCTTCGATCTCCTCTACATTGTATTTTTTAAGAAGATCGAACAGTTGTTTGTAAATCATTTCCACACCGGAAACGATGGAGTTATCATTCCCGGAGGGGTCGTTTGCTTTTAATGCTCTATCGAGATTATCGACTATTGTAAGCAGGTCTAAAAGGAAATCCCCCAGTACAAATTTTTGGAATTCCTCTTTCTCTTTTTTTACCCTTTTCCTGAAATTTTCGTTATCAGCTACATTTCTCAGGAAATTGTCTTTATATTCGTCTCTCTCTTTTATGAGGGCTTCGAGTAATTCTTTTTGAACTTCTGCTTTTTTTTTGTCTTTCTTTTGGGCGGACTTCTTTTTAGCGACTTTTTTCGCGGGTGCGGCGTGAGCCTCAATATCTATCTCCTGCACCTCATCATCATCACTGGGTGGAAAACTAACTTCTATCTTATCCTTATCATCTTGATCTGTCATACTTATGCCTCCGCTGGGTACTGTGGGTAGAGTTGTAGGGCTTAAAAAGGCCTATCGATACACAAGAATTTCGTTTTTTTAACCACATACCCCTGGAATTGTAATACAATAAGGCTTAAAAGTCAATCATTAGCGTGGTTTTTCAGCTTCCGGCAGCCGTCTTCGACTCCCAGCGGAAAGCGAATTTGTTTTGCTCTGCGGGTTTATGGTTCCCGGCTTTTGGTGTTTTGCTGCGCAGCGGCTTACCGGTTGGGGACGCCGTTCCCCCCGCGACGCAGCTCAGAGGTGGCTTATACCCTGCCCACGTGGTGGGCCGCCGCACCCCTTGTTTATGATGTCGAGATAAGGTTGGTAATCGAGCCCGGTCTCTTTAAGCAGGGTGCGCTCCCGGGCGATGATTTCAGCAGGCGCGGTACGGATAACCTCTCCTTTATTCATCACAGCCACCCGGTCGCAAATAGAGAGAACCAACAAAATATCCTGCGACACGATAATGCGTGTCATGTCCAGCCTTTTTATCTCCTTGATAATATTGAAAATACTGCTGTAGTCTAAGTTGGCAAAGGGTTCGTCAAAACACAAAACCCGCGGTTCCATGACCAGTACGGAAGCAAGAGAGATGCGTTTCTTTTCTCCAAAAGAGACATGGTGAGAAGAAAGGTTTTTTAATTCAGTCAACTGCAATTTTTTCAGCATCTTTTCGACCCGGGTTTTGACCTCCTCTTTTTTAAAACCGCTGTTGTAAAGACCAAAGGCAATGTCTTCAAATACAGTGGGACAAAACAACTGGTTATCCGGGTTCTGGAAAACCATGCCTACCTTTTCGCGCACTTCCGGGCCGGTTTTTTTGGTTACCGGGATATTGTCTACCCGGACTTCGCCCTCTCCTGTCAGCAGTCCGTTCAGGTGCAGCAGCAAAGTGGATTTCCCCGCGCCGGTAGGCCCGATGATACCGAAGGTTTCACCTTTTTTTATATTTAGGTCGATGTTTTTCAGCACCTGTTTCCCGGGACTATAAGAAAAATTGAGTTCTTTGATAGTGATTATAGATTCCATAGTATGTAAGTTGATAACAAAACCAGCACAAAACAAAATGCTGCCGACAAATCGGCGAGACCGAAGCGGTTGGACTCGCCTTCGGGAAACTCGCCGGAAAATTTCCTGGCGGTCATAGCATAATAGACCACCTGGGAGCGGTGGATACTTTTCAACAGGATAGACGCCGCTACATTGCCGTAGACTTTTGTTTTCGGCATCCTGATTACCGGGGCCCTGCTTTTGACTGCCCGCTGGGTGTTGTGAAGTTCGTCCACCAAAAAAAAAGCATAGATGTAAACCAGCCGGGCAAGAGTCGTAATGATTGTGGGGAATTTAAATTTGCGCATTGCCCATAACAAGCAATTAAACCGCGTGACCGAGGTCAACAGCGTGAGTAAAATAATAGAAGCATAGGTTTTCAACACGATCAGGGAAACCTTGAGGTAAGCCGGCGCTAACGCAGTGCCGGCTTCCCGGCCGGGAGAAATGGTGGGAGAAAGCAGCATAAACAAGGCGATCATGGCGACGAAGGGGGTGACCGGCAGTGCTCGCTTTAAATAATAAGAAACAGGCACCCGGCTTAAAACAACCAGGAAAATTAACACTGTATAATAGAAAACAAAAAGGTTTAGACGGTTCGTTGAGATAATCAAGACAATCAAAGAGAAAATGAAAAAGAGTTTGGTACGGGGGTCCAGTTGGTGCAGCGGTGAATTTAAGTGACTGTATTTGTCGATAAAATCATGTTTCATGTTTCAATAATGCGGTTTATAAGTTGCCCGCGCCGCGTTCTTTCTTTTTTTTCCAGGTATAAAAAATAAACGTTAACGCTAAAATCAACACTACACCCAACGACACTTTGCAATAAAAAAAGCCCGCAGAGGCGTTTGCGGGATTTGCTTCTTTCCGCGTTTTGGCGCGGAGCGCCTTATCAGAAGTTTTGGGAGTCCGGAACCCT
>JAGLSW010000527.1 GCA_023135565.1 Candidatus Aminicenantota bacterium
AAGTTTTGATCAAACTTTTACAAAAATTTGGCCCCCGGCAGGGTCGCCGAAGGCAAGAGCGCTTTTGATTCTAAACCCCACGCAGTGGGGCCGGGAGATTTCAAAATCAAGTTTGACTTCTTTCTTTTTTTGTATTAGAATCCTTACGCAGTCTTACCTTATAATTATTATGTGAACGAAGCGACAAATATTCGTAAAGGAGGTAATCGTACAAAATGAGAGAGCAATTGAGTTACGAGGAATTGGAGCAGCGCGCCAAAGAGTTGGCAAAAGAAAACGAAAAACTAAACAAAACCACGGCGGAGTTATCTACGGAACTGGAAGAATATAAAGCCATTTTCGATGCCATCCCGGCAATGATTTTCTTCAAAGACCGGGACAATACTTTGCTGCGTGTGAACCGGGCTTTCGCCGATACCGTGGGTAAGCCGAAACAGGAAATCGAAGGAAAATCAGATTTCGACGTCGCTTACAGCAGAGAGTTAGCCGAAACTTACCGCCAGGACGACAAAAAAGTGATGGCTTCCGGTCAACCTATCCGGGATATCATCGAACCCCTTATCACCGACGAAACAAGGTGGATCCGCACCGATAAAATTCCTTTTTTCGGCCCGACAGGCAAAGCGGATGGGGTTATCGGTTTTTCGGTGGATATTACAGGCATGAAGCGAGCGGAAGAGGCGCTCAAATACAAGTCGGAATTAGAAAACTTCACCGGGGAGTTATCCACCCGTTTTGCCAAAACCAAACTCGAAAATTTAGAAGAAGAACTAAATAATTCGTTAAAAGAGATCGGCCGGTTTACCGGCGCCGACCGCTGTTATATTTTCCAGTACCAGGTGGAAGATGACGTTATAGTTAGTCTAAGCAATACCCACGAGTGGTGCCGGGAAGGGATCGAAGCGCAGCAAGATAACCTGCAGGATTTGCCTATCGACGAATTTTATATGGGGAAAGACGTGTTGGCACGGCTGCAGGTTTTAAGTATTTCAAGCATCGACGAGCTGCCGGAAGACGCCGCTGAAGAGCGCCGGGAACTCCACAGGGAAGGCATCAAAACACTCGTCGCAGTACCGATGTTTTGTGGGGAAACACTATATGGATTTATCGGCTGTGACGCGGTTCGTGAGCAGAAAAAATGGTCTGACGATATGACTGCCATGCTGAAGATCATAGGAGAAGTGATTGCCAATGCCTTAGAACGCAAACGAACCGAAGAAGCCCTGAAAGAGAGCGAACGAAAGTACCGCCAACTGCTCGATCTTACTCCAGCGGGAATATATGAATTAGATCTCGGCACCATGCACTTCACCAATGTGAATGATTATATGTGTAAGCGGTTGGGATACGGCAAAGAGGAATTTTTATCTTTAATGCCCCTGCGAATAGTCGACGGGAAGTACCGTGAATTGGCTGAGAAACGCCTAAAAGAGATAGCCGCCGGGAAAGAATTACCAGCAGCCGAATACAAACTAACGACAAAAGACGGCAGCGAATACTGGTGCCTGATTAATCACGAAATATTATTAGAAAAGGAAAAACCGGTGAAGATGTTGGCTGTGGCTTTCGACATCACTGCCCGCAAGGGGGCTGAAAAAGAGAAAGAGGAATTGGAAAAACAACTCCGTCAATCTCAAAAAATTGAAGCATTGGGAACCCTGGCCGGAGGTATTGCTCATGAGTTTAACAATATCCTGGCCGTTATCATGGGGTATACGGAAATGTCTATCCAGGAACTCGAAGCAGGTGAAATAAACCCGAAACCCCTCGAATCCGTAATAGATGCCGCTGAACGGGCAAAAAACCTGGTCAACCAGATTCTTACTTTCAGTCGCAAAAGCGAACCGGAATTAAAACCGCTGTTCTTAAACGGCTTAGTGAAACGTACAGTGCAGATATTGAAGCACACGATACCCAGGATGATTAATATCGAACTGCGCCTTTCCAGCCAGGTGAAAAAGATCAAAGGAGATGAAAGCCTATTGGAGCAGATGCTGATCAACCTTGGCAGCAATGCCCGGGACGCCATGCCCGAAGGCGGCAGCCTGATTTTCGAGACGAAAAATACTTTTTTAAAAAAGGAATATTGCAGTCAACACCCGGATATCTCACCCGGGGAGTATGTGCTGATCAGGGCCGCGGACACAGGCCAGGGGATGAATGAGGACATGCTGCGGCAAATTTTCAATCCTTTTTTTACCACCAAAGAAGTGGGCAAAGGCACCGGCTTAGGACTGCCTACCGTATTCGGCATCGTAAAAGGGCACGGTGGCCATATCACCTGCGAAAGCCAACCGGGCAAGGGCGCCACTTTCGACATCTACCTACCTGTATTCAACGATCGAGAAACCGGAAAAAAACCGGGTTCGGAGCCGGCAAAAAAAGGGACTACCATCCTCCTGGCGGACGATGAAGTGGACCTGCAAAATATCGCCCGCGAATTTTTGTCGAAACGGGGTTATGAAGTTTTAACCGCCTCTAACGGTGAAGAAGCGCTCGACATTTACCGGGAAAAAGGCGCAGAAATCGACATCGTTGTCCTGGATATATACATGCCCGGCATGGGCGGCAAAAAATGCCTGAAAGAGATACTCGAAATCAACCCGGATGCAAAGGTGATTGTTGCCAGCGGGTATTCCGGGGTCGAGCACACCAAGGAGTTACTCTCTTCCGGCGCCGCCGGGTTTGCTCTCAAGCCTTTCAGGATGGTGGATTTGCTCGAGGTTTTCAAACAAGTATTGGACAGCGAATAGGGCGGACGGCGGGGGGCAGCGCCCCCAGCCTATTAAGGTGTCACAAACGACAGGTTTAGAAAGAAAAGTTTATTTTTTAATAAACTTTCAAAAATAAATTTCTTAAATTAGGAGGTATCATGAAAAAATTGAGGTTTATTATTTTACTCGTGGTTGTAATCGGGCTGATGAACTGCGGCAAAGGCAAAGAAGAAGGCACACCGCCCGCAGCCGAAACAAAAACAGCCGTCGTAACCGAAACGGCTAAAGAGGTAAAACACTATACCATCGAACAGTTTATGAATACTGTTTCCATGTTCAGGAGTTCTTTTTCCCACGACGAGAGCAAGGTGCTTTTTACCGGCAACAAGTCGGGCATTTACAATGCCTACAGCATCCCCGTCGGCGGCGGCGAAGCCGAACAGTTGACCGTTTCGGAAAAAGAATCGGTGATTACTTTATCTTATTTTCCCAAAGATAACCGCATCCTTTTCACCGGCGACAAAGGCGGCAACGAACTCAACCATATCTTTGTTAGGAACGAGGACGGTTCGGAAAAAGACCTGACCCCGGAACCCAAAGCAAAAGCCATGTTCTTCGGTTGGAGCTATGATCAAAAGAGTTTCTTTTTCCAGTCTAATAAGCGGGATCCCAAGTTCATGGACCTTTACGAAATGGATATTGCCACATTCACCCCGAAACTGATCTTCAAGAACACCGAAGGTTATGATCCGGCGGAGATTTCCAATAATAAAAAGCACCTGGCCCTGCGAAAAACCGACACCGATCATAATTCGGACATCTATCTTTATGATATAGAAAAGAAGGAGATGAAGCACCTAACGCCTCATGAAGGCGACGTTAACAACAGCCCATCCGCTTTTGGTCCCGCATCTAAGAAGCTCTTTTACCTGACCGACGAAAACAGCGAATTCAATTACTTAAAAAGTTATGATATCGCCGGCGGCAAGAGTGAAAAGATATTGGAGAAGAAATGGGATATCCGTTATGCTTACTTCTCGAAGCACGGCAAATACCGGGTAGCCAGTATCAATAACGACGGCCGCACCGAAATCGAGATTTATGATATGGCAGCGCAGAAAAATCTCACCCTGCCGGAATTCCCGGACGCCAGTATTTCCTCTATAAAAATTTCGGACAGCGAAAAGCTGATGACTTTTTATGCCAACGGGTCTAAATCGCCCAGCAGCCTTTTTATTTACAATATCGAAACCGGGAAATACAAACAGTTGACCGATTCCATGAACCCGGAGATCGACAAAGCCCACCTGGCTAAAGCCGAAGTGATCAGGTATAAATCTTTCGACGGCATCGACATCCCGGCTATTTTTTACAAACCCGCGGTTATCCCGGCGGGTGTTAAGATACCTGCTTTGGTGTGGGTGCACGGTGGTCCCGGCGGTCAATCGCGGGTCGGTTACCGCGGTGTTATTCAATATTTAGTTAATCACGGTTATGCTATACTGGCCGTAAACAACCGGGGCAGTTCCGGTTATGGCAAGACTTTTTATGGTTTAGACGACCTCAAGCACGGCCAGGATGATTTGCAGGACTGCGTAGAAGCCAAGAAATTCTTAAAAGCCCGGGATTATATCGACGGGGACAAAATCGGCATTATCGGCGGCAGTTACGGCGGTTACATGGTACTGGCCGCTTTGGCTTTCACGCCGGAAGAGTTCACTGTAGGCGTCGATATTTTCGGCGTATCTAATTGGCTGCGTACTTTAAAAAGCATCCCCCCCTATTGGGAATCTTTCAGGAAGGCGCTTTACAAAGAGTTGGGCAACCCGGAAACCGACGAGGAATTCTTAAAAAAGAAATCTCCACTTTTCCACGCCGATAAAATCACCAAACCTTTGATCGTATTGCAGGGAGCCAATGATCCCCGGGTATTGAAAGTAGAATCCGATGAGATCGTAGCTGCGGTAAAGAAGAATAATGTACCTGTAGAGTACGTAGTTTTCGAGGATGAAGGGCATGGATTCAGGAAAAAGAAGAATGAGATCGAAGCTTACAAGGCTATATTGAAGTTTTTGGACAAATACCTGAAACAAAAAAAGGAAACCTACATATATTAGCCCCACAGCGAATATATGCTTGCAGGGGGGGGCTTCTCGCTTTTTTAAACAAAAGT
>JAGLSW010000528.1 GCA_023135565.1 Candidatus Aminicenantota bacterium
ACCATCCCCGAATATTTAGAGTACCGCTACAATCCTCTTTCGCGTTCGATTATGGCCGGTTACACCATGATTATTTATGTGTTTGTGACTATCGCGGCGGTGATATATTCGGGCGGCATCACGATCAATACTGTTTTTCGCGGCCAGAACCTTTTAGGCATACCGATTACTATGACCACAGCCTGCTGGATGATCGGCATCCTGGCGGCTATCTATGTGGCGGCGGGGGGCCTAAAAGCCTGCGCCTGGGCTGACCTGATACAGGGAACAGCTTTGATAGTCGGTGGCGCTATCGTTATGGTCCTGGCTTTAGACAAAGTAGGGCAGACGGATTTCCCGCAGTTGGCGGGTACGGCTGCGGCAAACGCAGGCGGTGTGGGCAAGTTTATGGCTTTGAATAAAGACAAAATGCACATGTTTTTGCCGGCTTCGAACCCGGTAATACCGTGGACTGCATTGGTAATCGGGCTGTGGATTCCAAATTTTTACTATTGGGGACTCAATCAATACATTTCGCAGCGGGCCTTAGGCGCCAAATCGGTGAAAGAAGGTCAAAAAGGAACGATTTTTGCTGCTGCGCTCAAATTGATCATTCCTTTTATTATCGTTATCCCGGGCATTATCGCTTTTAATTTATACGATGTGGACATGGCGGCGGAAGCGAGGGTCGATAATGCGGTCATTTTGCAGAAATATGAAGAGATCAAAGAAAAACCGGGAGAAGAACTAATTACTTTTAAATTCGATGAAGATTTTAAAAACCTTTACCCGCAGCGATCTTTGGAATTGGAGGCGTACAACATAGAGGTAGAGAATGCGGCGCGGCAGGCAGGCCGGGAACCGGGCGAAGAGAAACTAATCGGCTACCAGTACGACTCGGCTTATGGGCTGCTGCTCAAGAAACTCATACCTGTCGGCTTATGTGGTTTGATGTTTGCCGCCATTGCCGGGGCGGTGATGAGTTCATTAGCTTCCATGCTGAATTCCGCTTCTACTATATTTACTATGGACATTTACCGCAAATACATCAACAAAGATGCGCCCCAAAAAACCCTGGTAGGCATCGGCAGGATTTGCACGGTGGTTTTTGTGGTGATCGGCTGCATGATAGCGCCCCTTTTGGGGGACCCGGCATTTAAAGGTATATTTAATTATATACAGGAGTTCCAGGGATTCATTTCGCCGGGCATCCTGGCTGCTTTTATTTTCGGTTTGTTCATCAAACGGGCGCCGGGCAGCGCCGGGATTGCCGCTTTGGTATTAAGCCCGCTGGTTTACGGTCTTTTGAAGCTGGTTTATGCGGTGACCGGGGTGACCTTATTAAGCGCTTTTCTTAACCGGATGGCGATTACTTTCGGGCTGGTGCTGGTAGTGATGACGATTCTTACTTTGGCAGCGCCCCTCGCTGAACCGAGAAAAATGCCGGTGCGCGAAGGTATAAAAATGGAGTCTTCAAAAGGCATCAAAATCGCCGGGATTATCGTAGTAGTAATAACTATTATTTTGTATATTATTTTTAGGTAATGTTTGCCTTCGGGGGTGCGGCGGTTTTCCTGGCGCAGCCGTTGGCTGCAAACGAAC
>JAGLSW010000529.1 GCA_023135565.1 Candidatus Aminicenantota bacterium
CCTACCGCGACAAGGAAAAGAGGAAATGTTGGGGATTCAGAAGAACAGGAGGCGTGTTAATAAAACCGAAGGAAAAGGCGACGGGCTAAAAACAGCCCCCCACCACATCCCCAGCAAAAAAAGAAAAAGGAAAGGAATAGGGGAAAGGTAAGAAAAATATATCACCGTTGACAGCCACGAGTCGAGGTATGACCGCAGTTGCTCATTGTCAATAGGCGCATAAATTTACCAGATAAATAGGCGTTTAATTTTACGAGGTGAAAATAATTTTTTTTCAATTTAACTACTCAAACGGAAGCGCTTTTTGAATTGAGGTTGGAGAGTCAACCTCCGGCACCTCATTGCCCCAGGCTTCCCATCCGGGCACCCGCTTCCGGGCAAATAACTCGATCTTCCGGCAGCCGGGAATCTCCCGCGTGGCCTGATCGATCACGTCCCTGAACACTTCCGGCTTCTCACTGTGCCTGAGCACTCTCGTTTCAATAATATTCGGCTTCTGCTGCCTGAATGCTTTGACTTTTCCTCTCACGCCTAACAAAAGATGCTCGGTCTGATTTCTGAACCAAAATCCCATGCCTAAAGACTTAATCTTTCGCCATGTGATCATCGTCTTGTATTTAAATCCCCAGGCCGATAAAACCCTCAAACCGTCCGGCAAAAAAGGCACCGTGCACCATAAAAACAAAACCGCATCCCTCTCTATAATCTCAGGTATTTTTAAATTGCATATCTCATCTGTCGATAAAGTGGGGTACTTAGCAGCAGCGCCGCTGTTCATGTTGCGGCCAGTATTTTTGTTAGAGTACTGCCAGGGAGGATCAGCATAGACTACATTATAAGTCCCGGCTGGAAATGGAATCACTACTCTATCTGCTTTCATCGAATAAATACCCTTTTGTCTTCGTCAATTTTACTCATGTTTCTAATTCTCAAAGAATCTTGCTTATGCGTTTCTTGCCGCGAAGCGGCTTAACAAAAGTTTTTCGGGGGTCCAGGGGGTGCCCACTGGCGTGGGTGCGGAACACCGCGCATTTCAAAAAAGCCCCCTGGTCGCCGAAG
>JAGLSW010000053.1 GCA_023135565.1 Candidatus Aminicenantota bacterium
TTTTCCCAAAAACTGAATAGTTACCCGGAGGAGCAACTATTGATTTTGTTTTATTTTCTGGTAAAATAAAGAATACTCAAGGAGGAAACATGAGAAATAAGAAAAAAATTATCGTTTTTGCTGTCGTTTTTTCGTTCCTGTTCGTTAATTTTGCTTTTTCGGCAGTAGCCGTGCCCCAGGCAAAAGAGACAACCAAAAAAATCAAAGCCGAAACAGACAAAGAACCCACTGTCTACATTAAAGCAAAAGGAAAAAAGTATCACAAAAAAAACTGCCGCTTAGTAAAAGATAAAAAAGGCGTTAAACTAAGCGAAGCAGTGAAATTGGGATACGACCCCTGCCAGGTATGCAAACCGCCGGCACTGGACCCTAAAGTAGTAAAAAAACTCAGGAAAGATATCAAAAAAGACCCGAAAGAAAAATAGCGGCTCTACAAATGTTTTTTTAGGGCTGCCGCCAGTTGTTTGACTCCTTCTTTGATTTGCTCCACGGAAGCAAAAGAGTAGTTCAACCTCAAAGTGCTGCTGCCTGAATTATCACAATGAAAGGGTTTGCCCACAACATAAGCCACCTTATGTTCGATAGCTGTCATGAATGTCTCTTTGGAATCCATGCCTTCGGGTAAGGTAACCCACAGGAACATGCCCCCGGTAGGTTTGGACCAGGAAATTTGCCGGGGCATGTGCTCTTCGAGGCTGTTCAGCATGGCTTCCCGTTTCGGGCGGTAACACTCGATGGCGTTATGGATGGTCTCTTTCATTTTTCCTTGTTTGATGAAAGAGGCCAGGATCAATTGGGTGAAAGAGGGAGTACAAAGATCCACCGACTGTTTGAGCATAACGATTTTGTCGATCAGGAAAGGGTCGGCCACCAGCCAACCCATTCTCATGCCGGGAAAAAGTACTTTGGAAAAAGTTTTCAGCATGATGACGCCTTTGCCTGCGGCCACAGTCCAGATACTGGGCTGCACGTCGCCGGTAAAACTCAGTTCCCGGTAGGGTGAATCTTCGACTATAGGAATTTCTCTCTTTTGGGCGATCTTAACCAGCTCTTTGCGGCGCTCCAGGCTCATGGTAATGCCTGAAGGGTTCTGGAAATCGGGAATCACATAAATAAACCGCGGTTTTTTCCCCTCTTTATCTAATTCGTCCAGGACTTTTTTCAGGTGCTCGATGTCCATGCCGTCATCGTCCAGGGGGACGCCCCGCATGTCGGCGCCGCAGCGGCGGAAAGCCTGTATAGCGCCAAGATAGGAAGGCAGTTCCATGATGACCGGTTCCCCTGGTTCTATGAATAGGAGCGATAATAAGGAGAGTCCTTGCTGTGAAGATGAAGTGACGCACATTTGCTCCAGGGAGGCTTCGTCGCCGAATTCTTTCATATAGCCTGCTAAGGCGTCGAGCATTTCCGGTTCCCCGGAAGTGGGGCCGTACTGTAGGGCCAGGAACCCTCTCTCGCTGAGTACTTCAGCGGTAATATCCGTAATATCCCGGATAGGAAAGAGCGAAGGGTCGGGTAAACCGCCGCCAAAAGAGATGATGCCCGGTTTTCGACTCCATTTTAAAAGTTCCCTGATCTCGGACCTGACGATCCGGTTTGAAGTATTTGAAAAAGTATAATTCATAATTAGTCCTCCTGCCGCACCGGGGTTTCTATTGTAATCATTTTTGGTGCGGTTTCTTTTTTCTCGTAATTACTTTTAATGATACATGAAAAACAATTTTTTTTCAAGGGGATAATCGAAAATAAAATCAAGATTGCAATCCCGATTTGTGCAGCGGGGCCTTAGAATGACCGGTAGTAGCGGCTGTATAGACAAAAGTGAAAACGACCCGGTTATCCGGCCTCGATAGGCTGCCCCTCATAGGTTCCCCGTGCCACGGGGTTAGTAGAGGAAGCCGAAGAGCCAGAGAGGGATTTTACCACCGATGCCGGTCTCTATATCGTCTAAGGCCAGGAAAGAATTCTCTACGCCTTTTATCTGCTTGAAACTTTTTCCTTTTCCGCCCACTTCGAAAGTGGTTTTTCCATCTACCAGGAAGTCCCCTCTATCTGTGGTATTGACCCGGTAAGCGGCGCTTAAGGTATTCAAGAAAAAATTTTCCCGGATACTGCCTTTTTGCAGGTTCTCTTTAGAACCTATGGCGTACATCAAATTCGTATTGTGCAGGAATATCTTTTCCGGTTTTTCCAGCACCCGCAGGCTCTTGCCTCTTTTACAAACACTCAAAATTATCCCGCCGTTTTCCAGGTACTGCAGGTAGTTTTTTAGAGTCCGTTCGTCGCCGATCTCGAGCAGCCGCTTAATGTTTCTCAAGTCCGGGGTAAAAGGTACGGCTTCGGCGATATAGGCGATCAGTTTTTTGATTTTTTTTATGCCTGTGCCGTTCAGTCCGGGGAAAACTGAGATCAGGTCGTTTTCTACCGTTGTATGGATGTTTTGTTCCAGGGTAACGTGGAAGAGGTCTTTATCCGCAAATTCTTTAAAATAGGGATAGCAGCCGTACTCTAAGTATCGTTTGAAAAGAGGCAGTATTTTGGCTTCTTTTTTTTCGATTTTTTCGATAATAGCGTCGGCAATTTCCCGGTGTTTTGTTAGGATTTCTTCTAATTTGTAGTTGTCGAGTTCTAAGCCGGGGAAGACGAATCTTAAAAACTCACGGAAAGACATGGTGTGCATATAGTAGACGATGGCCCTGCGGCTGAGGTCGTGGCTGCCTTTATGAATTTCCAATGCCGAACTGCCGGAAGCGATTATTTTTAGTGCCGGGAAAGTATCGTTTATGCTTTTTAGTTCCTTCGACCAGTCGGAGTATTTATGTATTTCGTCGAAGCATATTAGTTTCCCGCCCTCTTTGACGAACCGGTCGGCGATCTCGTAGAGGGAGTGTTTGCCTACTACGAAGTGGTCGGCCTGGATATAGATAATGTCTTTGCTCAGTCTATCGCCGGCGGCGAATTTGAGCAGGTATTGGATAATAACTGTGGTTTTTCCCACCCCTTTAGGCCCGATAATAATGGAGAAGCGGTTTTCGAGGGCATATTTTTTCAAGAAATAGCGCTGGAAGTCGCGGTGGTAATTACGGATGAAACGTTGACTGAGATCGAATAGTTCTTCAAGCATATCGCACCTGCTGTTCGGATTGCATTCCCAATAAAGGGCCGCCTCGTTCGGATTCTATTCCTAACAATACCCTGTTTTATTCGGATTGCATTCCTATTATAGCATTTTTTTTCAAGATTGCAAACCCGATTTTTGCCGCGGGGCTACTTCGATATGAAGCGTTTGAAATTGAGGATGGAAATAGTAATAACAACCCCGGCTATGGCTAACAAAGACAGCAGTTCCCGGTAAAAATACTCGATCCCGTTGCCTTTTAGAAATATTTCTCGGATAATCTGGATGAGATAACGCACCGGGTTGATGTCCGCTATTAAACGAATCCCGGGCGCGATGTTCTCTACCGGCGTAAAAAGCCCGGAAAGCAGTATAAAAGTAATCATCGAAAACCAGGAAAAAAATAAGGCCTGCTGCTGGGTAGAGGCTATAGTAGAAATCAGCAGCGCATAAGATAGAATAGCAGATAAAAAAATAACGGCGGAAAGCAAAAGATAAAGCAGGTTGCCCCGCACCGGCACTTTAAACCATAACATCACTACGGCGATCCCCAGGCTGGTCTGGATAAGCCCGATAACCGCCATGGGCAGCGCCTTTCCGATATATATCTGCACCGGGGTAAGCTGCGATATCAACAGGGTGTCCATGGTTTGCTGCTCTTTCTCCCGCACGATAGAAACCGAGGCCAAAAACAAAACAAGAATTGTCAATAAAAGCGCCACTATGCCGGGGCCCATGTAATTGATGCTCTCGAGTTCCGGGTTAAAGCGGATCAGGGGCCGGGTTTCTACAGGCAGCGTACGCCCCTGTTTTTCGATATCGTCTAAAATAAACTTCTTGATAATGCCGTTAAAATACCCGGCGGCAATTGCGGAAGTATTGGAATCTATACCGTCCATCAACACCTGGATTTCCGGGTAATGCAGGTGGCTTTTGCTTTTAGAAAGCGGGTCGCGGAACAGGATGATAGCTTTGACATCTCCCCGTTTCAGGGTTTCGATGGCATCTTTGTTTTGGTAGGAGATGTTTTTCACATTAAAAAGCGGGGTGCTGTTGATGCGGTTAATGATCTGATGGGCAGCCTGGTTTTTAGATAGGTTGATGATCTCTACGGGGATGTTTTTGATGTCGGTTTTTACCACGTAGCCCAGGATGATGATCTGCACGATGGGGGCAATGATAATTAACGGCAGCATCTCTTTCTGACGAATGATTTCGATAAACTCTTTTTTTATCAGGTAAAATAGTCTCATGCCGATTTCTTCCTATTAAGATTAAATTTGATCATGGAAAGGATCAATAACACCACACTAAAAACGAGTAGGGCCAGACCTTCGGGGATAAAATGTTTTAGTTCTGCGCCTTTGAGCACCACGCCGCGGATGATCTTAAGGAAATATGTAGCCGGTACGATATGAGAAATACCGCGCAGCACAGGCCCCATGGAATCTAAAGGGAAAATAAAACCGGAGAGCATAAGCGACGGGAGCAGGGTGCCTAAGAGGGTGACGAGCATGGCGATTTTCTGGCTGGGGGAGGCGGTGGAGATCAGCACACCCATGGATAGTCCGGAAATAATATAAAGGATGGAAAAGAGCAGCAGGACCAGCAGGTTGCCTTTTATAGGCACGCCGAACCAGAAGCGGGCAAAAATTAGGATAAAGCAGCCCGCGATCAAGGAGACCACGATATAAGGAACGGTTTTGCCGATAATGATTTCCGGGGATTTCAGCGGCGAAATGAATATCAGGTCGATGGAGCCGGACTCTTTTTCCCGGGCGATGCTCAAAGATGTGAGCAGGGCTGAGATCATCACTAAAAGCACGGCTATCAGGCCGGGTATAAAGAAAAAGGAGCTTTTTACTTCCGGGTTAAAATAGATTTTGGTGTTTATTTTTAGCAATTTTTTGATGTCGATGAAGTCGGAGGTAAAATCCAAAACGATGAGTTCATTGTATTGAAAAACTAAGTTGGCCACGTTGGAGTCGCTGCCGTCGATTATTAAGCCGATTTCGGTTTTGCGCCCCTCCTTCAGCTTTTTTGAAAAATCCGCCGGGATAATAATGACTTCTTTAAGTTTCCCGGCTTTGAGCAATTTTTCGCCTTCTGTTATAGGGTCGGCGTGAGCGGCGGTCAAATCCCGGATCACGAAATAGCGATTATTGGCGAATTTTTTGACCAGTTTTTTGGAGATTTCGCCCTGTGAATAGTCGATCACCCCGGCGTCTACCCGTTCTAAGTCGAAACTCATGGCATAACCGTAGATCAGCATCATCAGCACCGGCATGATAAAAATGATAGCCAGGCTGGTAGGATCGCGCAATATGTGAGCGAACTCTTTAACTATAACTGCTTTTACTCTTTTCATAAATTTCCTACTTTTAACTTGCCTCCGGCGGCCCTGCCGGGGGCCAAACTTTTGAAAAAGTTT
>JAGLSW010000530.1 GCA_023135565.1 Candidatus Aminicenantota bacterium
TAAACCTCTTTGTTTTTAAACATCTTTTTGGCCTGTTCTACTATTTCGACGATTCCCGGGTGGGCGCAGCCGGTCAAGACGATTAGTCCTTTGGGACTGTCTATAACCAGGGACTGTTCTTTTATTTTATCTCCCATTTCCCCGGTCAGGAATACATGTTTGCAAATTTCTTTGGGCTTTGCTTCACGAAAAGCCGCAGCCCCGGTTTTTTCGATTTTTTTTATATATTTGTCCGGGGTGGAAGCCGGCATGTAGACCGGGACATCGTTCTTCACCTTCAGCGCTTCGAAAAGTCCGCCGGTGTGGTCATAGTGATTGTGTGAGATGGCGATGATTTCCATTTTTTGTAGGTTGACGCCCAATTTTTGTAGGTTGTGGAGTAGAATCGGGGGTTTGGTGCCCGTATCGAATAGGATGGTTTTTTCCGTACCTTCGATCAAACAGGCGAAACCCCAATCTGCTTTGGTTCCTTCGCTAAACACATAGTTATCGTAGAGGATGGTTATTGTGAGGGAAGGGGCGTCCCCGGCGTTAAGCATCCCCCCTGAAGCAAAAACAAAAGACACACCCATTACTAAAGAAACTAAATTTTTCATTGAATACCTCCGAAATTAAATATCCTTATATTATTATACTATTTGTCGGCGTATTTGGTTTTCTCTCTCTTTTTCATTGAAATCCGGCTGTTTTTTGTATAAAATAAACAATGGTAAAAAAAACGATATGAATAAATTGCAAAACGAAATCCCAGGCAGCCGGGCAAAACTATATATGTACCTCTATATTATTATTACCTGCCTGCTCTGTTTCGGGGCAACCGTTTTCCTGCCCTTAGATCCGGGCTATAAAAGACTGCTGGAACAACCGACTAAAATCCTGTTGAAAACTCCGATGGCGGCGCTCTTTTTTACTTTTTGTTTTGTGATGCTGTTCTTTTTGCAATTCAAACTGACTGAAACTATTAATAAGAAAAAAGCCGTCCTGATCTTAATTATCGTGGGAATTATTTATTTTGTTTCCATGCCTTTTTTCTCATCGGATATTTTCCTGTATACTTTCAAAGGAAAAATACAAGCCGAACTTTCTCTTAATCCTTACGAATTCGTGAAATATTTCGATACCCCTTACCAATACCTGTCGCCCTGGGTTTTCGTGCCCCTGGCCTACGGCCCTTTGACCAATTTGGTTTTTAAAACTTTTTATTTCCAGGGCCTTTCGCCGGTGGCAAATATGTATGTCCTGAAAGCTGTTTTCCTGCTCTTTTATGCAGGCACCGTCCTAATGGTCTACAAATATCTACAGCGGGAAAACAAGCCCAGCACCCAGCGGGTGCACCCTATGAGCCGCGGCGCGGCAAAAACAATAGACGACGGGGAATCCAAAACCCGCAGTTTGCTAAACAAGCAGAGCCTAAACGACGAAACGGGGAAAAATTTCGTGTTTTTTGCTCTTTCACCGCTGCTCCTCATCGAAGGTCTCCTCTGCGCCCACTTAGATGTGATGCCGCTTTTTTATTTTATTCTTTCGCTTATTTTTTTACAGAGTGGAGCTTCAGAAATCATCAAAAACGTGCCTCCGGCGGCCAAAAACCTTTTTGAAAAAAGGTTTCCGGACTTCCAAAAACTTCTGTTGAGCCGCTTCGCGGCAAATGTTTTTTTTCCGCTCAGTTTTTTCTGCCTGGGGATGGCCGCCGCATTCAAAGTAAACTATGCCATTTTTATGCTTCCCTTCCTGATCGAAAGCATGAGAAAAAATAAATGGCACTTCCTGCACGGCGCTTTTTTTGTCCTGCCGGTGGCTGCTTCCATGATATTCTATCCCGATATTAACAAATATATCGGCTCTATTAAATACGTGGCCTCGCTGACCGGCGTCTCCTGTATAAAACTTTTCGATAAAATCAAACCGCTGCAGTACCTGTTTCTTGTTTTAATCGCAGCGGCATTCGTTTACTTTCTTTATCTCTACCTCAAAAAAAGAATCGACGTTTTTCGATTCTCTTTTATTTTTTTTATGATCTTCCTGTTTTTTAACAAAATTTTCCAACCCTGGCATATTTTCCCCATCTACGGGCTGCTCCTATTCCTAAAACCGCGAAAATTCGATTATTTCGGTTTGCTGTCCATGACAGGGATATATTCGGTGTATTTTATTTTTTACCAGTGGAATGAGATGCAGAACTTTATCGCATCTGTAATAATCCTGTGCGCAATCGGTTATACGGTTATTTCAGAATTAATCGCCGTCAAAAAAACAGCAGGGAGGCAGAGTGCAAGATAAATCGAAAGAAAAAGCCTTTTTCGACCGTTTTTCCGCTGTCAAAGAGTACGATGTGTTTACGCCCTACGGCTATAGATCGATCATCGAAGATTATCTAAAGTTAATCGGCAGCCGAGTTGCTAAAAAGGGTACACCTGGGGAAACTAAACAAAAGTTTTTTGGGGGGTCCAGGGGGGCGATTTTTCAAAAAAGCCCCCCTGGTCGCCGAAGGCAAGAAAAGATAATCGACTTAGGCTGCGGCACCGGGAATTTTACTCGCAGGTTCGCCGCATCTTACGAAGCCCGTTTTTTCGGCCTCGATATTTCGCAAAAATCGGCGGCCCTGGCTGCCCGGTTGGACCCGGGGATAAACTACTGCGCCGGGGATATCGAACATTGTTGTTTTAAAAAGGAAAACTTCGACATAGTGCTTTTTTCCGGCGTACTGCATCATTTCGAGGATTACGAAACCTGCCTGCGGGAAGGTTTCCGTTTATTAAAAAAAGGCGGCTGTATGCTCTCTTATGACCCCAATATTAAGAATCCCGCTATGTGGCTCTACCGCCACCCGGCCTCTCCTTTTTTCTCGAAAAAAGGCAAAACCGACAACGAACAACTGCTCTCGGTTTCCCAATTAGCGTTATCTTTGCAAAAAACAGGCTTTACGAATATAGACGTCCACGGCATCGGCGGCGTCACTTTCAAGTATGTAGAATCGCGTGTAGGGCGGCTTTTACTGCCTTTTTACAACCTTTTCGAAGCGCTGTTGGGACTCATTCCCCCGGCCAAAAAATACGGTTCTTTTGTTATCGCCTATGGAGAGAAAGCATGAAAATAGTCCTGATAGTTCCCCCCAGCCACACTCATTATGTGGTCCAGCCCCTGGGTCTAGGTTACTTAGCCACTGCTCTGCGCAGGGCCGGGTTCGACGATGTTTCGATTTTAGACAGCTTAAAGGAAAACCTCGATTTCGACAGCCTGCAGGAACGGCTTTTACAGATGCAGCCCGCGGTTGTTGGTTTTCAAGCCTATTCTTATGACTTTTCGCTGGTTGCCCGCAGCATTAGCGCCATAAAAAAGAAACTCCCCGATACCCTGACTGTATTGGGCGGACCGCATGTATCGGCCACCGGCGCTCTTGCCATGGAAGAACTGCCCGCTTTAGATTTTGCTTTTGGGGGCGAAGGGGAAACCGGGCTGCCCCTATTAATGAAACGAATTCTGCAGGACGAAGAAATTCCCTACCGGGAAATTCCCGGGCTCATTTACCGGGAAAGCGGCAAGGTACAGCAGGTGCCGCGAGCTGTGATCGAGGAGATAGACTCATTGGGTTTCCCCGCCTGGGATTTGATGGTTCCCGGGGAGTATCCCGACAGTCCCCAGGGCGGGTTTTACAAGCAGTTTCCCATAGCTTCTATATCTACAACCCGCGGCTGTCCTTATTTGTGCACTTTTTGTGGCAGCGCAGTCAACATGGGCAGGAAGCTGCGTTTCCGGGATATTTCCAGGGTACTTGAAGAGATTCGATTATTATATAACGATTACGGGGTACGTGAATTTCATATTATCGACGACATGTTTAACGCCAAAAAGGAGCGGGTAGTGGAGTTTTGCGAAGGTATCCGCAAGTACAAGTTGGACATTAATTACACCTTTCCCAATGGGCTGCGGCTCAACCTATTGGATTTAGAGATGCTGCGAATGATGAAAGAAACCGGCGCATATTCGTTTAATGTCGGCATCGAAAGCGGTTCGCAGCGTATTTTAGACAAGATGAAAAAGAACCTCACCTTACAGTTGATCGAAGAGAAAGTCGATTTGATCGTAGAAGCCGGTTTAGAACCCTGCGGATTTTTTATAATCGGGTTCCCCGGCGAAACCGAGGAGGACATAAAAGCTACTATTAAATTTGCCAAAAAGTTAAAATTAAAGCGTGCTCATTTCAGTAATTTTCTGCCGCTGCCCGGTACGGAGGCCACCCGGGAGTTGTTGGCAAGCAAAGAGATATCGAAACTTTCCTGGGAGGAAATGTTTTATTCGAAGGTGCCTTATGCGCCCAGGGGAATATCTAAGAAAAGGTTAAAAGCCTTACAGCGGCGGGCGTATCTTGAATTTCATTTACGGCCCTCGATATTGTTTAAGGTGGTTCGTGACATAAAGAGTCTCAATCATTTGAAGTTAACTTTGAAAAGGATAAAAGACTACCTCTTCAAACGATAAGCCCCACATGCGTGGGGGAGCGTTGAGCCGCTTCGCGGCAGAGCAGCGTTTTTGATTCTAAATTATAAA
>JAGLSW010000531.1 GCA_023135565.1 Candidatus Aminicenantota bacterium
TACGCAGCGAATACCCGCTGGCAATAAAAAGATTACGCATCGCCCTGGCCCAGGCCGAAGCCTACGGTTTATTAGGAGACAATATCCTGGGAACGGATTTTAACTTTTCTATCGATATAATTCCCGGCGCGGGCGCTTTCGTCTGCGGCGAAGAAACCGCCCTGCTGTCCTCCATCGAAGGCAATGTGGGCCGGCCGCGGCCCAGGCCGCCCTACCCGGCGGAAAAAGGCCTCTGGGGCAAACCTACGACTATAAATAACGTGGAAACCTGGGCTAATATCGCAAGGATTATTTTTCGCGGCGCGGATTGGTTTTCTTCTATCGGCACCGAAACCAGCAAAGGCACCAAGATATTCTCTTTAGTAGGCAAAATCAAAAATACCGGTTTAGTCGAAGTGCCTATGGGGATTACGCTGCGGGAGATAATCTTCGACATCGGCGGCGGTATAGCCAAAAAGAAAAAGTTCAAAGCAGTGCAGACCGGCGGACCTTCCGGGGGCTGTATCCCCGAATCGCTCCTGGACCTGCCTATCGACTACGACAGCCTGAGTAAAGCCGGTTCTATCATGGGTTCGGGCGGCATGATCGTCATGGACGAAGACACCTGTATGGTAGACTTAGCGCGTTACTTCCTGAATTTCACCGTAGAAGAGTCCTGCGGCAAATGCACCCCCTGCCGCGTCGGCACCCGCCACATGTTGGAAATTCTAAATAAAATTTGCAGCGGTTCAGGCGAACCGGAAGACTTAGAGCACTTAGAGTTCTTAGCCAAAACGGTCAAATCCACATCGCTCTGCGGTTTAGGTCAAACAGCGCCCAACCCGGTGCTCACCACCCTGAAATATTTCCGCGCTGAATATGAAGCCCACATCGTGGATAAACGCTGCCCGGCACTGCTCTGTAAAGCCCTGATCACGTACCGGGTGATCGGGGCAAAATGCACCGGCTGCCAGCGCTGCGTCAGCGTATGTCCCACCGGGGCCATCACCGGACCCAGGGCCGAAGCGCACAACTTAGACGCCTCTAAATGTATCAAATGCCGTGCTTGTTACGAAATATGCAGGTTCGATGCCATTGCCGGTGACGCTATCCGCATCGAATCGGAAGCGGAAGAATCAGGAAATACCGCGGAGGAATCATGAAAATCCAGGTAGATAACCGTGAAATAGAAACAAAAGCAGGTTTAACCGTTCTCGATGCAGCAGGGCAAAATGATATATACATTCCCCATCTCTGCTCCCACCCAGAGTTGACTCCTTATGGAGGGTGCCGTTTATGCATCGTTGAAATCGAAGGCATACGCGGTTTTCCTACTGCCTGTACAACCATAGTGAAGGAAGGCATGAAAGTACGCACCCAGAGCGACACTTTGCAAGAAATGCGCCGGGAAATTTTGCAGTTGACACTCAGCGAACACCCTTCAGGTTGTCTCGTATGCAGCGAAAAAGAGGCCTGCGCCGACACCATGGAGAGCATCCGCAAAGTAGGCGTCACCACCGGCTGCCGCTGGTGTCCCAAAGACGGCGACTGCGAACTGCAGCGGGTGGTGCAGCACCTAAAAATAGAAGAGATTAAGTTCCCCGTCTACTACCAGGACTTAGACGTGGAAAAATACGATCCTTTTTTCGACCGCGATTATAATCTCTGTATCTACTGCGCTCGCTGTGTACGCATCTGCGGCGAACACAGGAAAAGTTTCGTGCTAACTTTAAACGAAAGGGGCAAGAACGCCTTCGTGGGCACTGCCTTTCATAACACCCATATCGAAGCGGAATGCGAATTCTGCGGCGCCTGCGTTTCGGTTTGTCCCACCGGCGCTTTGGCTGAGAAAAGCAGGAAATGGTCGGGCGTACCTTCTGCTTACCAAAATAGTTTCTGCCCCTTTTGCAGCAATAACTGCGATATCCGCATCGCCACCGGGAAGGGCAAAATAATCGGCACTATCCCACCCGGCGATCCCCACGAATCGGGAGGCGAACTCTGCGTCAAAGGACGTTTCTGTTTAAGCGAAGTGGTAAATCATCCCGGCCGGCTGCTGGAACCGCAGTTCCGTTTCCCCCAGGGGTACGGTTTCATCTCCTACGAAGAAGCCCTAAAAGAAGCAGCCCAACGCCTGCAGGAAACGCCCGGCAAAAAAACCGCCTTTTATCTTGCCCCCAATCTTTCTTTAGAGGAACTGGCGGCTGTCAAACAGTTTGCCGGGCAGGTGATGGACAACGCCTATATCACTTCCACGGCGTTGACCGAAAATATGATTACCTATCTCGCCCTCTCGGAAAAATCCCCACCTTTAGATAAAATCGAAGAAGCGGAAGCCATTGTCTCGATCTTCCTGGAAGGCGGTTACGCCTACGGGCCGGTCACCCAGGCCATCAAAAGAGCCGCGGAAAAAGGCGCGCCTCTCTACCGGTTGGGCTGGACCAGGGACACCACCTCCCGTTTCGCGGAGGAAACCATCGCCCCTACCCCGGGCAAAGAGAAAAACTTCTTCAAAAAAATCCAACAAGCTTTAGAAAAAGGCAGCGGCGGCGGCAAAGATATTAAAGAATTAGTGGAGGTATTAAAAACCGCTCATTCCATCGTCCTGATTTTGGGGCCGCAGGTGGCGGAACTAACCGAAGGGAAAGACATCCTGGAGATTATCGGCAAAATTGCCACCCTGACCGCAGCCGAAATATTTGCTCCCAATCCCTACGGCAATCTGACCGGGATGCTGGCTATGTTAGACGTTCAGCCGGTGGCAGCCATCGACCGCCTGGTTGCGGACAAAAAGATCGACCTGCTCTACATTATCGGCGATACTCCCTTTCAAGAAAGACCGGCTGTGGATTTTATTATTCACCAGGGTTCTTTCCCGCCTCCCGCCGGGATCAAAGCCGACCTGCTCCTGCCCACCGCCACCTGGGGCGAAATTTCCGGTTCTTATATGACCGGGCAGGGCAAAAAGAAAGATTTCAAAGCGGTGCTAAAACCACCCGGCTTGGCGCGAGGCAGCGGGGAAATCCTGGCGGATATGGCCGCGGCCATGGGGAAAAAGGCCGCTGAATTCAGCCCGGCGGCCCTAAGCAAATTAATTCCCCCTGACTTAACCATGAAATACCCGGAAAGCAAAGCAGCCAAAAAACCTAAAGTAACCCAACCGGATAATTTTTTTCCTTACCTGTTAGTGCGGGACAAACCTGCCCACGCGCTGCACAATATCGCTTTAAGCAGCATCGTCCCCGGCATGGCAGCCATCCAACCGGAAGAGACCATCCTGCTGCACCCGGAGAACGCCGCCAAACTCGGCCTGCAAGAGGGCGATAGGGTAGTAGTAGAGTCCGCCGCCGCCGAAAAGGAATACCCAATAATGCCGCGGGACACCATCACACCGGGAAACCTTTTCCTGCTCTCCTTTTCCAGGCCCGCGGTTTTCAAAACCAACCCCTGCCCCGTACATATAAGGAGGAAAAATGTTTGAAGTGATAGAGAGAGAGAAATTAGTGCCCAACCTGCACCTGTTGACGGTTCGCGCCCCGCAAATAGTAGAGACCATTAAACCCGGGCAGTTCGTTATTTTTCGTTCCGACGAAAAAGCCGAACGGATTCCCCTTTCCGTGGCCGACTGGGACAGGGAAGCCGGAACTTTAACCACTGTTTTTATGGTAGTGGGCGCCTCCACCGAAAAACTGTCCTCATTAAAAACCGGTGATACGGTGCCCACTGTAGTGGGGCCTTTAGGGAGGCCCACAGAAATCGACAACTTCGGCAGTGTAGTTTGTATCGGCGGTTGTTACGGCATGGGATCCCTTTTTCCCACCATCAAAGCATTGGACGCAAAAGGAAACGACATCACCGTCGTGTATGAAGCCAGGAGCCACAACCTGCTCTACTGGGCGGATAAAGTCGCCCCCTTTTGCAGCCGTTTTATATCTATCACCAGGGACGGCAGTTCCGGTTTCAAAGGACATATCGACAAAAGTGTGGAAATTTTAGATATTATCGACCTTAAGCCTGACCGGGTGATTGCCAACGGCTGTACTTTTTCGGTTTACAAAGCAGCCAAAGATTACGCCCGCTATGATGTGCCCATCATCGTTAGTTTGAACACTATCATGATCGACGGCACCGGCATGTGCGGAGTCTGCCGCGTCACAGTAGACAACAAAATGAAATTCGCCTGTGTAGACGGTCCCGATTTCGACGGCCGCCGGGTGGACTGGGAAGAACTATTTAAACGGCGTAAACAATATCTAAATGAAGAAGCCTTCTTAGTTCACAATTCCGGCTGCGGAGGTATAAAATGAGCGCAGAAAAAAAACAAAAGAAAACCGTTAATTATACCAGGGTCGAAATGACCGACAAGCAGCCGCCTCATATCCGCCGCCGCAATTTCAATGAGGTGGCTCATGGTTATACCCCGGCAGAAGCGGTGCAGGAAGCGCGGCGCTGTTTGCAGTGCCGCAAGCCTTTCTGTGTAGACGGCTGTCCCGTGGAAATCAACATTCCCGCTTTCATCAGGTGTATCGCCAATGAAGAGTTTACCGGCGCCATCCGCGTCTTGAAAGAGAAGAACTGCCTGCCCGCCGTATGTGGCCGGGTCTGTCCCCAGGAGGAGCAGTGCGAGCAGCTCTGTGTTATCGGCAAGAAAGGAGAAGCCGTAGCCATCGGCCGGTTGGAACGGTTTGCCGCCGAAATGGAAGCCACCAAAGCCAAAGTGGAACTGCCGGAAATCGATCCGCCCAGCGGCAAAAAAGTAGCTATCATCGGGTCCGGTCCTGCCGGTATCACTGTCGCCGGCGACCTGATTATGTTGGGGCATGAAGTCACCATGTATGAAGCCCTTCATGAAGCCGGAGGGGTTTTGACCTACGGCATCCCGGAATTCCGGCTGCCCAAGAAAGTGGTACGCCGGGAGATCGATTACCTGCGCAAGTTAGGCGTCAAAATAATCACCGACTTCGTAGTCGGCAAAACCAAAAGCCTGATGGATTTATCGGCGGAAAACGACGCTTTATTTATCGGCACAGGCGCCGGATTGCCCTGGTTCATGAACATGCCCGGGGAGAACCTGAACGGGGTCTATTCGGCCAACGAGTATCTCACGCGGGTCAATCTGATGAAGGCATACCAGTTCCCGGAGATGGATACGCCGGTGGCGCGAAGCAGGCGGACGGTCGTGGTCGGCGGCGGGAACGTGGCCATGGATT
>JAGLSW010000532.1 GCA_023135565.1 Candidatus Aminicenantota bacterium
TTCCACACGTTTTCCACAATCAAAAATAGACGTAAACCTAATGTAGAAGCGGCTTTTGTAAAGTTTTCCACAATTTGGGCGGGGTCCATTTTTATCTATATTGTATATAATCATATCACTAAAGAATATGTACACAGAATACTTGACACTACCGGTTCAGGTAGAGGAGGGCTATTCGTGATTGGATGTTCGATATTCTTTAGTTCTCGATATCTTCATCAACCTGATCTCTCATGAGCGCCTTCTAAAACCGGGACTTCCCGATCTTGTCCTGAGACCTCTCGAGCTCCTCCTGATCTCTCCCGATCTCCTCCTGAGACCTCTCGAGCTCCTCCTGATTTCTCCCGAGCCCCTCCTATCCATTGGGCGATAGTTTCATAAAAAAGAGCCGATTGGATAGGCTTGGTTACATAATCATTCATCCCGGCATCGAGACACTTTTCCCGGTCGCCTTTCATGGCATTGGCCGTCATGGCGATTATAGGTATCTCCTTGCGCAGTTGGGATATCTCTTTTTTACGGATCTCCCGCGTGGCCTGGAGACCGTTCATTACCGGCATCTGTACGTCCATCAAAATCAGGTCATAGGATTTCTCCTGCACTGCTTTTATCGCTTCCGCGCCATTGGTCACCCCGACTGCCCGGTATCCCTTATTCTCCAGCAGCCTTAAAGCCAGCTTCCGGCTGACATTGTTGTCTTCAGCTACCAGGATGCGGTGGGTCAGGTTTGTGTGTTTACAGCTTTCCGGGGCCTTCGCCACCTTATGCCCGGTAACGATACCGCGGCGGTTATTCCCGGTTCCCGGTTCCCGGCAAATAAGCGTCATCAGGCAGTCGAAGAGCTGCGAATGCTTAACCGGCTTGGTCAGGTAGGCGTCGAAACCGATTTCTTTGAGCCGGGAGGCATCGCTGCTCCTGCCGAAAGAGGTCATCATCAATAACGATGTGCCGTGAATTAAAGGATCGGCTTTAATCATTTTTCCCAGGGTCTCTCCATCTATCCCGGGCATTAACATATCTAAAATGGCAACCCGGAAAGGATCCCCGCTGCGAGCCGCTTCCCGCAGTTTCGCTGTGGCTGTCTGTGCATCCTCTGTCTCTTCATGGCGGCATTTCCAATGATCGAGAATGCCTGCCAGCACCCGGCGGTTGGTTTCATTGTCGTCCACTACCAGGATACGTTTGCCCTGAAGAATGTCACCGGACTGTGGAATCCCGTTTTCTGCGGCTTCCCGGGCTTCCTGGAAAGGCAAAGTAAACCGAAAAAGTGTTCCTTTGCCCACTTCGCTTTCCACGGCAATCTCGCCGCCCATCAATTCCACCAATTGTTTTGAAATCGTCAGTCCTAACCCGGTGCCTCCGAATTCCCTGGTAACGGCGCCGTTTGCCTGTATAAACGGTTTAAACAGTTCGCCTAATTTATTTGCCGGGATACCGATGCCCGTGTCTTTTACGATAAACTGCAGTAAAACTTCACCGTTTCGCTCTTTATCTTTAATAGCTATGTGCAGGGCCACTTCTCCTTTCGGTGTAAATTTAAAGGCATTGTCTATCAAGTTGGTCAGTATTTGCCGGATTCGCCCCGGGTCCCCCCGCAGCAGGTAGGGGACATCAGTATCTATTTGACAGACAAATTCCAGGTTTTTGTCCTTGATCCGCTGCGCCAGGATATCGCAGGTCTCTCCCACCATGGCACGGAGGTCGAAGTCGAGAGTTTCCAACTCGAGTTTGCCTGCCTCTATTTTGGAGAAATCGAGGATACCGTTGATTAAGGTGAGCAGCGAATCGGCGCTTTTGTTTATCAGGTAGGTATACTCATGCTGTTCAGGTGTCAATTTTGTGTTCAACAGCAGTCCGCTCATCCCGATCACGGCATTCATTGGGGTACGGATTTCATGACTCACTTTGGCCACGAAATCGCTTTTGGCGTTGTTGGCCGGTTCTGCTTCCACTTTTGCTTTCTTCAATTCTTCTTGCGCTTGTTTTTTGCCGGCCATGTCTTTCCCGGGCCAACCGGCGTTCCTGTAAATAAAAAAAATCGCTGCCGAAGCGAGTAATATCCCGCAAAAAAATAGTATCAAGGAATAGATGAGCCTGCCGGTGGTACTTAATGTGAGTTGGGAACCGGCAGTGGATAGAAATCCCCCAACCACAAATATAACCAGGAGCCACATGTAGTGCTTTTTTAGTACAGGGGACTGCACCGACTTAGGCGTCCTTCCGGCAATCATGATAAATTCTCCTTTTAAGCTTTTCTTTTACACCGTTAACTCACACGGCGTTGTGACTGCTGCACTTTTCCGTAATTAAATGTGTCAGCCTCAGCAGCCTGTTTATTCCTTTTAAGTTCATCCTCAAGAAAATAAACAGCAATATTTATGCCAACTTGAGTGCCTGCCAAAAAAGATGTATAAATGACGTAAAATGTTATCGACAGGGGGGCGGCACCCCCAACCCATGAGGGACCAGGGAAGCAAACTTGCGCCAAAAGATGCGAAAAAAGTTGACGGTGTTTAGTAGGAGCCGGGTTTTATTGTTTTGACCGGCTTTCTTAATCCTGTTATATCGGGTGATAAGGGAGGGAGTAAGCATGCAGGGGTAAAATTGACACTGTAAAAAAATGCTGCATGGGTTGGCGCTCAAGAAGCACTCAGGAGGAGATCGGGAGAGATCAGGAGGAAATCAAGAGAGCTCAGGAGGAGATCGGGAGAACTCAGGAGGAGATCGAGAGAGATCAGGAGGAACTCAAGAGGACTCAGGAGGGGATCGGGAGAGATCAGGAGGAACTCAAGAAGGACTCAGGAGGGGGATCGGGAGAGATCAGGAGGAACTCAATTGTTTGTGTTCTTAATTTATTAATGCTATAATATTGTTTCAAACAGCATAAAACGTTTGTGTAGATCGAGGCAGCATGAAAAGAAAAAACATTATATTTTTATTTCTCCTAACGCTCCTTTTGGCTTTCCCTGCACTGCATCGGGGCGAAGTGCTAAAACTGAAAAGCGGTGTTTGGGTAAACGGTAAAATCCTGAAGAAAACGAAACGGGCTGTAATAGTCGATTTAGGCTATGATGTGCTTCGTATCCCGGCTGTAGAGGTAATGGAAATAACCGATAGGATACCGGGACAGGAACAGGTCAAGGAACAGGAACACGACCTCTATACAGCTAAACAATTAGAGGAGGTCACCACCTCCAGGGGCGTCCGGGATTTTGGAGAATCGGTGGTTGTAGTCCGTTCTCCCGGCGGTTTGGGCTCGGGGTTCATAATTAACCGGCAGGGCTATGTGATTACCAATTTCCACGTAGTAAAAGGGCAAAAACACATTAATATTACCCGGTTCAAAAAAAACGCCGGGGAATTAAAACGGATTGTTCATAAAGAGGTACGCATCGTAGCTCTCGATCCTTTTTATGATTTAGCGGTGCTGCAAGTAAAGGATATTGCCGGGAAAGTATCCCATCCCATGGTTTTAGACCCGGAGAATAACGTGGCAGCCGGAGAAAAGGTATTTGTGATCGGGAATCCCTTAGGCTTAGAGCGCACCGTTACCGAAGGGGTAGTCAGCCACAAGGCGCGAAACTTTGCCGGTAGGGTTTTTTTGCAGATCGATGCTGCGATCAACCCGGGCAATTCCGGCGGACCTCTTTTTAACAGCCGCGGCCAGGTGATCGGTGTCATCAATATGGGGGCCCGCTATATGCAGGGGCTGAATTTCGCTATCCCTATTCATCATTTAAAATTCTTATTGGACAATATAGACGCTTTTGCTTATAATGAAGCCAATCCATTGTCCGGTTATGTGTATCCCCATCCCCCGCCTAACCCGAAAAAGAAAAAAAATCACGGCAAAAAAAATAAGAAAGAGTAATATGAATTTAAAAAATCTTCACCTACATTGGGGTGAAAGCAAGTATAAGCAGAAAAAATATCGTTCATAAGTTATTCAAAGATCAACGTAATGCAAGAACCCAGACCGTTGAAAATTTCCGCATGATTGCAAACACTCTTAATGAGCAATTATGCCAGGCAAAAAAATCACGTAATCACAAATCCACATATGCCAAATTTGAACGTCAATTATCGAAATTAAAGCTGAAAGGCTTTGTTGACGTAACCTTGAAGTTAAAACATGTAAAAGTAAAACTTTCCGACGGCAGTCAGCGAAATATTCGCACCTATCAGGCCGCTGCACATAAGGGAAGTGGGGATTTAGGTGGTAAACTTGGGGTATATTATAGCGGATGTTCCACATATAAATTAGTC
>JAGLSW010000533.1 GCA_023135565.1 Candidatus Aminicenantota bacterium
GTTGCCGTTGATCAGCCGCAGGTAAAAACCGGGGCCGCTGTAATTAGCGGGAATGGCAAAAGTGTGGCTGTGGGTAAGCGGTTTTTTGGTTGTGCGGGTATAGGTTTGGGGCGTTAGGAAAGTGACATCCCCGGCAAATGCGGTTCCCATGCAGCTAATAATAAAAAATAATACGAACAGCAGGTTTTTTTTTATACTATTTTTTAATTTTATCATCTTTCTATTCACCTCTACTTGTCGGCATACACAAGAGTTGATCCTGCTTCTATGATTATTGCCGCCGGTCCCGGCACGATAATGCGGTCATAAGTAAACACCCTGGACTTGCCCTTCACCGTAATGCTTTTTAAATGATGTTCCCCGGTATAAGTACCGCTGCCCTGGAGAGTCATATCCCCGGCTGCCGGATCAGTGAAAATTATCGTACTATTATTGCCGCTGATGGGAAACACCACCATTCCGGCAGGGGCGGGATTGAGTTGGACGCCCACTAAAGCTCCGGGTAAAAACACTGCATCATCGTCGATCAATTCACTGCCGTTCAAAGTATCGTAACTTAACAGCACTGCGCCTTTTGCCACAGCGGGCAGCGAGGTGGAATTATCCCGGCAGGCGATGTTATTATTGTCGATAATTAGCTCACCGCCATCTACGTCGATTTTTTTCAGGTAAAGGGTGCCTGCACCGCCGTTCCTGTCGGCATTTGTGCCGCCGGTAAAAATCCCGCCGAAAGCGGTTAGCTTCGACAGGTCGGATTGGCTGACGTCTTCATAATAAAGGGCAATCCTGCCGCCGCCGCCTGCTCCACCGGAGCTGCTGTTACCACCCCGGGCTTGAATAAGACCGCTGCCTTTTAAGGTGCCTGCCTGGATGAAAACGGAACCGCCTGCACCTGCACCGCCTTGTGAACCGATACCTCCGTTAGCGCGAATTTCGCCGTTGTTTTCGATCTCATTGGCCGAAAGAATAATCACACCGCCGCCGCTGCCGGTATAACTTGGGCCGCTGCTTATTCCGCCGCCGCCGGAACCGGCGTCTACCGGCCGGTAAAGGGAACCGTAGAGGTCATTGACCTGGTTGCCGGTGTTGATTATACCGCCTGCTCCGCCGTGACCGGCGCCGGAATTGTAGTAACTGCCGGGTATGTTCCCTAACGTGCGACCGTAGGGGCTGTTGTTATCACCCCGGTAACCGCCCAAATAACCGCAGGTGCTGACGCTGATCATACTACCGTCTTCCACCAATATTTTGCCCGCGGCTTTTACAGAGATATAGTGAGTTTCCGAGGTGGTAAAGAGTGGATGCGACAGCCTGCCGTTTTCGATAACGCTTAGGCTGCCCAACTCTACTTCCCGGTCCAACCTGGAATAGGCATTGCGAATCACTAAGTGCCCGGGGAATACAAATTTACCGCTGTAGGTTTTGCCCGCTGCGCTGGCCTGGGTCAGGCTGCCGTCCGCCGGGTCCGTGGTGATAGTGGTTCTATCATTGGCGATAATAGTAAAGGTTTTCTCTTTGTCGGTAATATCGGGGATCAGTTCCATACCCACTAAAGCGCCGGGCATGAAAACGGCGTTTTCATCAACTAAAATATTGCCCTCCGTCCCGCTTATGGAGGTAACAGTACCCGGGCCGAAAACCGGGAAAACACGCCGGTCATGGGAGGCTTTACCGCGGTTGTCTACGATTAACTGTGCCTGTTCCGCGGCTTTTTTTAAGTAAACTGTGCCGGCGCTGCCGTTCTTTTCGCCGTCGCTGCCGGACAGGTAAAGCCCGCCGTAAGCGGTAATGTTCCGCGGCTCGAAAGCGGAGGCGTCTTCGTAATAAAGGGCGATCCTGCCGCCGCTGCCACCGCTGCCCTGGCTGCGCAAACCGCCGCCGCCATCGGCGCGAATTTCGCCGCTGCCGCTTAAAATACCCACGTTAATCCGGATGGAACCGCCGGAACCGCCGCTGGCTGCGCTGCCGCCATTGGCGCGAATGCCGCCGTCGTTAACGATGTTTTCGGCGCTGATACGAATCACGCCGCCGCCCGCTCCGCCGGGATAACTGCTGCTGTAAGCGCCGCTGCCGGAACCGGGGTCTATTGGCGCGCTGAGGGAACCATAGATTCGGTTGACGGCATCGCTGCCGTATTGACCGCCGTAACCGCCGTAACTGCCACCTGAATAGCGGTAACTGCCTGGAGACAAACCCAGGGTCAAACCGTAACTTGAGGCATTGTCGCCCATGAAACCGCCCAAATAACCGTGCCCGCTGACGCCGATATTGCAGCCTTCGGAGACGACGATTTGCCGGGCTTCGATCTCTAATGAGTAGGCAACTGTGGTGGTGGCCGGGGAATGGGTGATTGTACTGCCGCTTTGTAAGGTTAGATTTTGAGCGTTGAGAAGGCCGTTTACAGTCAGGGTAGACGCGATCAGGGTGATGTCGCCGAAACTGTGGCTGCCGGACAGGGTGGTTTGACATTCTTCGAGAATTAGTACGCCTTTGTATTTAAAACGGTAACGATCTCCGGGTTTTGCCAGGGGTTCTGTTTCACCGGGAAGGGGATCGATCATGGAACCGTCCGCTTCATCGGTATATATCCCGGTTTCAGTGTTGTCTATTATGGTAAAACTCCTGTCCTTCTCGATATTGGGGAAAAGCTCCATGCCGGTCAGGCTGCCGGGGATGAAGTGGGCCCTGGCGTCCGTGAGCTTGAAGGCTTCGATGGCTGTGATAGTGCCGGGAACGCCGGGAATGCCGCCGATTAAACCGGTGGGCCTGGAAGTTTCCAGCCCGCGGTTATTGACTAAAATTTGTCCTGCTGCACCGCTTTTTTCTAAGTAGACTGTACCGGCGCTGCCGTTTCTTTCAGTGTTTATTGTGCCGTCGCCGAAAGTGCCGCCGAAAGCGGTTATTTTAGACTGGTCGAACCCGGCTGCATCGGTGTAATAGACGGCAATCCTGCCGCCGCCACCGGCTGAGCCGTTAGTGGGATTAATGCCGCCGTCGGCATGGATAGTGCCGCTGCCTTTCAGGGTGGTGACGTGGAAGTAGATGGAACCGCCGCCGCCTGCGCCGCCCCGGGAGGAGTATTCGCCGTCTGCGCCGATAGAGCCGTCTGTGATGATCTCCGCGGCCTGGACGTAAAGTACGCCGCCGCCGCTGCCACCGGGATAACCGCTGTCATAAGCGCCGCCGCCGGAACCGGGAATGGTGGGTTGGTAAATGGATCCGTATAGTTCGTTGACCGGGTTGGGGCTGTATTGTCCGCCGTATCCGCCGTGGCTGCCGCCGCTGCGCAAACCGCTGGCCCCGGTGGTAGTATTACCGGAGGTGAGGCCGGGAATTTGATTGTTATCGCTTCTATATCCGCCTAAATAACCGCGGGCGCCCACTGCGATTTTGGCATCGGGGCCGATGACCAATTGGCCGCTCAGGGTTAACTCCATTTTATAATCCTGTAGACTGGTGGCCGGGCTGTGGCGCAGCCAACCGCTCTCTTTAACCAGTACATTGGCAAAAATGTGAGCGCCATTAATAATAACAGTGCCTTCTTTTATAATAATAGTTTGGTTGTCGTAGGTTTTATCCCCTGCTTCGATGACTGTGCCGCCGGGAAGATGGACGCCTTCCACAACCTGTACGACCGACTGGCGATAGGTGCTGTTATCTAAGAGATCGCCGGCAACTGCCTTGATGGTGAAAGCAGTGCCTTCCACGGCAGATGCGGGTATAGTATACTGCGTCTCATAGGGAACAGTGGTATCGGTAAACAACAACTGGCCGTCTACGTAAAATTCAACCTGTTCGATGCCTTCATTATCAACGGCATGGGCGATTATTTTTAAATTTTCACCGGCAAAAACCAGCGCACCGCCGGTAGGGGAGAGAATTTTAACTACCGGCGCATTCTCGTCGATCAGTTTTTCCAGGGTGACGTTTACCTGGTCTGAGTTGGTTTTCCCGGCTATGTCTTCAGCTTCCGCTCTAAAGATGACCTGCTTGTAATCCTCAAGCTCAGGTACTGTATAAGCTGCCTGGTAAGGAGCGCTGGAATCTGCTGTTAATAATTCATCGTCTAAGTAGAATCTAACTTCTTTTATGGCGATGTCGTCGGCTGCGGAAGCGGTAATTTCGACGGTTTCATTGAATTTGAACATATCTCCTTCTGCGGGAGAGATGATTTGCACGGTAGGCGCAGCCGTATCCTCCCTTACCTTTATGGAAACCTGGGCTGTGATCGCCGTATTCTCCCGGGAATCCATGGCTGAGGCCTGGGCGGTAATCTCCGTGCCGGGCAAAATATCGGCAGGCAGGCGCACGGCAAAATCATAAGCATAGGTAGGTTGGTTGAGCACGTCGCCGTCTAAGAAATCCAAACTACCTCCTTTTGCCGTAAAGACCACCTTTTTCAAGCGGTAATCATCAGAAGCATTTACCCGGCACCTGAGCTGTTGGCCCGGGTCCAAAACCGCCGGTGACAGCAGCGTTAACGTCACCTGGGGTGGTGAATCGGGTATTAGGGTGAGCAGGAGATTCTTTTTCTCACCCTGGTTCCCGGCGCTGTCCACGGGTAGGGCTTCCACTAAGAAAGTAGTTTTGCCTATCTCAGAGATCAGGGGCGCGGTAAATACATAGTCGAAGGGTGTGCTGCTGTCGGTAAATGTGTGCTCTCCTTCTATATAAAAGTACACATCGGCGATATCGGTGGAAGCAGTATTAGTGGTGATGTGCACGGAACTGCCTTCGATTACGGAGGTGCTGCCGTCCGGGGGGATCAACTGTAGTTCCGGGGAGATGGTGTCCGTGGTGTAAAAAGCGCTGCTGTAGGGCGCTGCCTGGATATTTCCGGTTAGGTCCAGGGCATTTTGCACCGAAACTGTATACAGGGCATTCTTTTCCAGGCTGCTTGCCGGGGTAAAAATCACGGCGGTACTGCTTTCATTAAAACCGAAACTCCCGGCGATGGGGCTGCCTGCCTTAGTGACAACCATATTGCCGCCGGTGAATTTTGAGGTGTCGATGGGTTCGTTAAAAGTAACCCTGATCACAGCAGCAGGAGACACTCCGGCGGCATTGGGCACGGGACTGACGGCAATAACTCGCGGCGGTTCGGTATCGCTTGTAATAAACGTCCCGGATACTGCGTTTGATAGGGTGTTCCCGGCGCTATCTTCCACAGCCGCCGCCACTGTAACTGTATAAAGGGTAAAACTGCGCAGCGGCGCATAAGAAGTGAATACAACGGTTTTTTGATCGCCGGAAAGAGAAAGCGTTCCGCTCAAAAGACCGGTATTGGCTGTAACGCGGATGTTGTTTGAATTCACGGTGTGGGGGGCGATGCTTTCGGAAAAGATAAGGGTAACCGCGGTTCTTAAAGGGACGCCGCTGCTGCCGTCTGCGGGGAATAGGGAGGTCACCTGCGGTTTTTGGTTATCCAGGACAACAGCGCCGAAATCGACGACGTCGCCGTGGGTATTTACTGCGCCGCCGACACGGCCCAGGCCCGACTGGTTGTACCCTTCGATGACTACTGTAAAATCACCCAGCCTGACGGCGTCGAACTGGAAATTCCCGGATGTATCGGTAGATGTATAAAGATTAAGATCGCCGCCTTTTAGATGCACATAGGCTTTATCCGCCGGGGTGGATCCATCGGTGTTAAGCACTTTTCCTTTCACCTGCCCGGCTGACTGCAAGGTTAGATCTATGGTTACAGTTTCGCCGGGGCTGGTGATTTCCCCGCTGCCGGCAGCGGATAGGTTGGAAACCGTGTCTTTAGCCTGCAGGCTGAACCGCCCCAACAGTACCGGGGAAAATATAAAATTACCGGAACTATCCGTGCCGGTGGTTGTGAGTGTATTGTTGGCGTAAAGTTTTACATTTACCGCCGCTTGAGGTGTGCCGCTACCGTCCAATACCCGGCCGGTTATGCTGCCTGTGCCTTTGAAAACAATATCTATAACTGTTTCCTGGCCGTGATAGGTGAGACTGCCGGAAGCAGTGCCGTAATCCGGGCCGCCGCCGGGCTGCCCGGCCCTGAGAGTAAAGTCACCCAGGGGGACTAAATCGAAAACATACTGTCCCCGGTCATTAGCAGTGGAGCTGCTGTATACCTTACCGTCTATGCGCAGTATAACCGGGGCCAGGGGAACAGGTTCCTGCCCCCCTGCTTGCAGTACGGTTCCCCTGGCTTTGCCCGAACCTTCAGCGTATATATTTACTACCACATCCTGTTTTTCATACTCGATGGCTCCTTCGGCTTTACCGATGAGTTTTGTGCCGGGGTCGAGGGCTTCCAGCTTAAAACCGCCGGCGCCGATTTCACCGAAATTAAAACTGCCGTCGGAACCGGTGGTGGTTACCATATCGAAGGGGAATTGCCCCAGGCTTGCTATTTTTACTTCCGCTCCGCTGATAGGATCGGCTTGAGAGGCGTCGTAAAAAGCGCCGGATACGGTGCCGCGGCCTTCTAAGTTGACATCTATGTCGGCAATATCCCCGTCCGCGCTGAGGCTGCCGTTTGCTTTGCCGCGCCTGCCGCTGACCGCATCCAAAACTTCGACGCGGAAAGTGCCCACCGCTGCATTAACGAATTTGAAGGCGCCGTCCGCGCCGCTGACGGCAAAACCGAAAGGATACCCGGAAGCGCCTGAGTAAAGCACCACCTGGGCGCTGGCTATAGTGCTCATGTAATCGGGGCTGAGCACCCGGCCCTGTACGGTGCCGGAGGCTTCTAAAAGCACGTCCACATCGGCTGTATAACCGTGCGTGGGCATCGAACCGTAGGCCCTGCCGCCTAAAAAAGTATCTTTGTCATCCACTGCCCTTAGAAAAAAATTACCCTGGGGCACAAAATTAAAAATAAAAAGCCCGGGTTCGGCTCCTGCTGCCGGTTGGCTCCTGAGCTCTTTCTTATAAAAAGGAAAACCGATGGTTTCTAAATTCACTTTGGCATCGGGCACCACAGTACCGTCGGGTCTCTTTACAAAACCGGTGACCTGGCCTTTGCCCTGCAAGCGCACGGTGATGTTGACTGTTTCACCGGTTTCTCCCATGTGGGAACTCGCCTTTCCTTGATAAAAAAATTCGGGCATTTCTTCAGGCCCGCTCTGGGCTTCGATATAGAATCCTCCGGTAGGTATCAGGTTGAAGGTGAAACTGCCTTCTTGCCCCGGAGTAGAAGAAGAGTAAAGGGTTTGTTCGGGGAAATCGTAAATCCTCAAGGTCACTTTCGCATTGGGCACCGGGATATCCTCACCGGCTTCGTCTTTTTCATAAGAGACCACGCGACCTTCGATTCTTCCCAAAGGCGGCATGACCACTTTTACGTTTTCCACCGCGCCGGGAGTCTCGAGCCTGCCGTTGAAGTACACTTCCCGGGGATAAAAAGGATTGGCCGCATTGCCGCCGAAAGGCCCGGTCATCACGCCGTCGAACTCCAAATGGCCGTTTTCATCGGTGCTGTAGCGTCCCTGTTTCATCTGGAAACCGATCATATGGCCGGGTTCGAATACGAAGGTAGTATAAGAAAATTTCACGTCGGCCATGATCCCGGTCTGGCCGTCTTCGGCAAATACGTCGATATTCACTTTGCCGCTGCCTTTCAGGTAAATATTGCTTGTCGGGTAGTCCCCTGGAAAGCGGATCACGGCGTTAGACGTACTGCCGTTACCGGCGGTAACCGCGGTGACATAATATTGAGCGGGGGGCAGGTCGGAAAAGGCATAACTGCCGCTGCTGCCGGTGGAGGTCTGGGCTAACACCCGGTAAGCGCCGTCGCTGACATAAACGCGGGCATCGGCTGCAGTAGTAACTCCGTCGGGCTGGTACACTTTCCCGGTGACGCCGCCTTTGCGGGGATCGGCAAACACGATAGTGCTGCGGATTTCCTGGCCTTCGACAGTAATATTGGCCGCACCGCGCGCTATTATCCTGGCGGTCCTGTCATAGGCGGTAAGGGAATAATTCCCTACAGGCACTTCGGAGAAACTAAACTCGCCGTTGGTGTCCGTATCCATGTAAAAATTGGTGTTTTCCATGTAGACCAGTATGCCGGGTTGGGGAACGCCGTTATAAGAGAGCACTGTGCCGGAGATGCCGCCGGTGCCGCGCAGGATGATGGAGGCGTCGAATTCCTGTCCTTCGATTAAGGTGGTTTCCACTTTGCCGCCTATTTTCCCGGTGAAAGGATCGTAGGCCTGCACCACGATCCAGCCTGCCGGCACATTGGGAAAGTTAAAATAACCTTCCCCGTCGGTGCGGGTAGATTGGCCGCCGTATGCTCCTGTGTTCACCACCACGGGAGTATCGATAACCGGGGTGAGGCCGTCGTTTTTCAAAACCCGGCCTTTAACGCTGCCGAAATTCACGCCCACCAGGGTGATGTCTACCCGGGCGGATTCACCGGGATAGGTCAGCGCCGCGCTAGCTGAGCCGTACAGCGTACCGGAGGCGGCGAAAAGATTAATCCTGCCGATGGGTATATCGGAAAGAAGATAACTGCCGTTTTCGTCGCTTTTGGTGGAGAAAGATTCTTCTATACCGGCGTTTTCCGCTTTGGCTCCCACGGCGGCATTGCCCACCGGGACGCCCTCTTCGGTAAGCACCCGCCCGCTCAGGCTGCCCCGGCCGCGGATGATAATGTCGATGAGCGCGCGCTGGCCGTTAACCCAGAGTTTACTGCGTACTTTCTCCAGCTTACCGCTGGCCGGGTCTAAGGTTTCGATAGTAAAAGGATTGCTGAGAATCCGCACATAATCGAATTGGTAGTTACCTGACGCATCGGTGACGGTAAAAGAGCGGGTAGTGCCGGAAGAACCGGCGCCTGTGCTGCCGTCTTCCTGCTCCGATAACTGCACCGGGGCATTGACTACCGGCTGGCCGTCGGCTGTCAATACCCGGCCGTAGACGATACCGCCGGGGGTGTCGATGGTGGCTTCGATAAGCATCTCAGTGGGCGCGGGGGTGAGGAGATTCCCAGCCCGGTCCAGCAGGTTTTCGACTTTTATCCTGCTTTCCACGAAGGGCGAAACGGGGTTGTTGAAGCCCACTATAATCACCCGGCCCGAAGGCTGCAAATAAGATCCGTAAACCTCTTTACCGGCGCTGGAAAAATTGGTTCTTACTTTTGCCGTGTCCGGCTCTACGGGGTGGTTAAAAAGGAGAGCCACAGCATGTCCCGCCCCGTGGGTTTCGCAGTCCTGCACTGCGCTGATCAAGCGCAGTCCTGATTCGTTGACATGGGTCGTTATGGCCTGGTGAGTCCGGTCGGCTGCGCCGTCGCCGTCCAGGTCGGTTGTTAAAGTAAAGGCGGTATCTCCGCCTTTTAGAGTTAAAATAGAGCGGGAACCGGGTTCACAGGCGATACCGCTGAAGAACACCTGGTTGAAACCGTTACCGGCGTCGGGAACTAACAGGGAAAGATCGAATGTGCCGTTTTCTAAGCCGGTTATTTCTACGGTATAGCCATTCTCCTCTACAGCGCCGATCAAAGCAAAATCCACCGGACTGGAAGATTCTTCCAGTAGATAGAATTCGCCGTAGGGAATCTGCCGCGTTAAAGAAGCACCCGTGTTTGATAACTCGTTTCGATAGAAATCGGTGACCTTTAAGGAAGCGCTGCGGGGTCTGCCGCTGAAAGAGAGCTGCGCGGCAAAAAAAGGATTCTTATAACTGCAGGTTTGGGAAAAATGTGCAAAAAATGCGGCGGCGGAATTCTCTATTAAATATTGATCGAACACAGCCGCGATCCGGGCGGCAAATGTTGTCCCTTTGGAGGTTAAACGCCTGAGGGTATCGAAAGACAAGTCCTGCCTGCGGCTGCCCTGCCAATCCAGAGCCAGCACTTCTATAGATTTTAACAATTCTTCGCCGAAAAAAACTCTTTGACCGGCTTCGGCCAGGTCTAAGGCGCGGCTGGTGACTGCGCCTTTGCTCACATAGGGTAAACCTTCAGGCAGTCCGCCGGGCGGGGTAGTGGCAATGCTGTAGGCTTCGCCTAACAGTTGTAAAGCGGTGTTGATAAGCTCTTTGGGTAGGGAATAAGCATAACGGGGCAGGGTAATGGTGTCGGGCGACAGGGGGATGCCTTCCTCCCCTACTCCGGCATAGAGGATAAACTTACCTTTCACATTTCCTTCCGCTTTAAAAGCCGATGCCCGCACTTCGCCGGTTTGCAGCGACAGCATACGAAACTCCGCGGTCTTCGATTCGCCGGGGGTTAGGGTCTCAAAACCGACGCTCTCTGCGCTCAGTATCCGGGTGCCCACCAGGTTAGAGGCGGGCATAGAGAGCGATACTAAGTTGGCGGTCACCGGGGATATATTGGTCATGGTGACATAGATGTCGTATTCTTCCCCGTTCCTGACTACCGAAGGATGAGAAAAGGTGACGGAAAACTCAGGACTGCGCACAATAACGGCTCCGGCGGCTTTGCCTTTTACTTCCACGTCCCCGGAAGGTAAACCGGAAAGTGTGCCGCTAAACTCTATCTCTACGGTGTGGGCGCCCTCCTGCAGACCTTCGGCCAGGAATTCCGCCATACCGCTGAAAGTGGCTAAAATAATATCGATATCATCACTGGTGCCGATTTTTCCGTCCGGCCCGGGGGCGCGAACCGGGATGGGGGTGCCGATAATATGGGGTGGGTTGGTTTCGGCTTCCCGCAGCCCGTCGGGTAATATCAACCGGGCTTGCAGGTTCTTTAACGACAGGGAACTGCTGTCCGGGGCGTTATTGGAGATGACGAACATAACACTAAAAAACTGGTTCAAAAAAGCGATGTCATTGTTAAATACCAGGATGCCGGGGATGCTGCGGCCTAGATTCCCGCCGCCTATATCACCGGGTACGGGGATGTCGATATCAGGTAGTTCCAGGGTGAAGGGAACCATACCGCCGCCGCTGCTGCCGAGTTCCGCGATGGGGTTGGTGACGTTGTTCACAGTTAGGCCGGTGGGTCTAATAACTTCCATGCCCTCCGCGCCGAAAATAACCGGGAAGTTGTAGGTCACTTCCTTGCTCTCTAAGATAAAACCTACCGAAAAATTGTAACAGGTAAAACTGTCGTCGGTAATGACAATCCCTCTCTCCCTGATCTCTTCCAGCGTCAACTGCCGGGTTTCGATGCGAGTGACCACGATGTCCATGACTGCGATGGCGACACGCTGGGGGACCGCTTTCAAAAGGATCAGGCCTTCCCTCTCTAAACGTATGTCTTCGAGATAATAATTCCCTTTTATAGAAAGACCGGGAATAGAAAAAGGATGGTTGGGCAGGGTGCTGAGCGTGATCGCTCCATCTAAACCGGGGCCGCGCAGTTCCGCCTTTACCACCATGCCGGCTAAAAGCTCCGCCGTGTCCACGGAAAAGATAGTATTGACCACCGTTACCGTGTTGATGGGTACGGTTAAAGAAACCGGCTCTACTCGCAGGGAGAGCCCTTTTACTTTTACCTCTCCCTCAGCCAGGGTCTCCTGCGTAAACATGCGGGAGTTATTTAATCCGGTTACGAATAATAATGCAATAGACAACATCATTAAAATAATGGTTTTTTTTGCACTCTGCCGGGTCATAAACCCGCACTTTTTTTCATTTTTTTCTCTTCTTAGTTTCATACGACACCTCCGAAATTTTTTTTATTTCTTTTTTTGATTTCATTTCTATTTCTCATTCTATTTTTTGACCTCTATCGTTATTTTAGAGAATCTACTCTCTATCTTTTTTTTGTTTTTATCCAAAACTTCAAATAAAATAGCCCCTAATTCACTTTTACCTGCTTCACGGGCTTTGAAATACAATATTGCTAATTCCTGCAAGCCACCTGCAGCGTGGCTTTCACTTAAAGTGATATTTAAACGAATTTTCCCATTTCCATTGTCAAAAGTATTAAAAAATTGACCCTGCTCCTGCTCCTCTTTTAATAGTTCCCCCCTCTCTATCCCCGTGACCTGCAAAATCACCGCATCAAACTCGATTTCACACCTGATAAACTTCATCCCCACACTTCTGTCTACAAAAAGAACCACGGGAAATACCCCGCCCTGCTCTATTTTCACAGCAGGAGCTTTCAAAAATATTACCGGCCCTGCCGGGATATTACTTGCCTCCGGCGGCCCTGCCGGGATAATTTTATTTACCTCCGGTGGCCCTGCCGGGG
>JAGLSW010000534.1 GCA_023135565.1 Candidatus Aminicenantota bacterium
TCTCGGAATTACTATTGCACCATTGCCATTGTATACTGCCTTTTTGCTTTCCTGCTTTTTCATCTTACCTCTTGGCTTTGCTTTTTTCCGCAATTTCGTCTACCTTTGCCAGGAGTTCGCGGTAGTCCCGGAACCACTGAACCATCCTGCGGTTCAGGCCAATCGCCTCACCCTTAGACCAGAGACCGAGTATGGTCACTCTCTCTCCATATGCAACACCCACCTCAGCCCAGGCATCCGCGCCGCTGGGGCCTATGTACACCACTACGTTTGCAACGCGAGCAGAGCAGGTGTCATAAATGAACTTCTCTTGACCTCCAGGCGACTCTACCCATGCGTCGAAACCTTTGCCGGTAAAAGTCAAGCTTTCCCGGCCTACGGTCTCGACAGCCTCGCGAACGAAGCTGAGCACTTTGTGGCCTTTGGCTTCCAGGAGATCAGTCATCATTTCCACAGCGTGCTGATTTTTCCAGGAGCTTGCAATATATATCAACTGCTGCTTTTTCATCCTGCCTCCATGCTCTCTATCTTATCGAAAGCTTCTTTGAGCGCTTCGAATTCATAGTCCGAAAAGCTTCTAATATAATCTCCATTCCCTTTTCCCTGACTGTACCAAAAATACGTACTCATAGCCGGTTCATGGTCTGAATCTTCTATAACTTTGTCGAGCACAGAGCGGAGTATATCCAGTTCATCTTGTGTGAAATCAGTGAAGCTCATCTTACCTCCAGGTGCCGGGGGGGAAGGGGAAGGGGAAAGGGAAGGGATTGGAGATACAAAAAAACCGGATAGCTGAATCGATCCCCTCGGAGAATCCGGGCGACCATTGTTTTTGACATCGTGAATCTATCGGCTACATCCTGCTGGCTGATGTCGTGGTATCCCAATTTGGCTTTGAAAATCCGCCTATAAGCGGGATGGTTGGCATAGAAATGTTCTCTTGCTTTGACCACTTCGGGGTCACTCCGTTTAGCCCTTACGGGGTGCAACTCGTCTCTTTTGTTTACTTTCATAAGCAAATGATAATAAATCTAAAAGCAAATGTCAAGCTTTTCGCTGATTTTTTTGTAAAATCTTTTGGCCTTACTACGTCTTGACATTTTTATATTTCTTTAGTACAATCACTTCATGGATCACATTGGCACATTTGGGCAGCGTTTAAAACAGCTTCGAAAAGAGTTTAGGCTGTCCCAAGATGCATTTGCCAAACAACTGGGAGTGTCTCAGTATACGTTATCAAACTATGAAACAGAAAAAAGGTTTCCTGACATCAGGTTTTTTACAAAACTGAAAGATATCACAAACGTTAACCTTAATTGGCTAATTATGGGTGAAATCACAATCAGTGATTTTTGCCCTGATATTAAAATAGACGAAGACGTAAAAGAATTTTTTTCTTGGTTTAATAAGATTTCGTTTGTACGGCATAGTATCCTTAAGGAATTAGTTGATCTTAAGTATAGATATCCAGATATTTTCAAGAATAGTGATACCGAGAAAGCAAACGAAATCATAGCCAAAAACGGAGGTAAAAAATGAAAAAATTAACACTTAACAAAATCACTGTTTTTAATTTAAATTCAAAGTTAACTTATTATGAAATGGGTAAGATTTACGGAGCCTCTGTAGTCAATCCGACTTGCATATGTAATCAGACAAATAGTTGTTCAAATTTTCTTGGTTGTTGCACAACACCAAAAGCTGCAGCTAATAGCTAGTTAAATACGGAATAATGTTTAGACAGAGGGTAATTTTATGGAGAACAAAATGAGAATATTTTTTTACGAAAAGAAGTGTGCCTGTAACAAAACATTGATCTTTTTTGCTATAGGAGTTTTGCTTTTTGGGATTTACTATCTGGATCGTGGGATAGATAAACACTATGAGTACAAAAAAAAATGTGCGGAATTCTGTTCTGCGGAAAAAGAAAATATAGAAAAAATAAAATCCTCAATCGATCAGGGTATAAGAGGTCGTTTTATATTTAACTTTTTAGCAGCCCCTTCACAGCTCTATGGGATGTTTTATTATTCAGCAACTTTTAGTAGCCTGCACAGCATGCTTGACAACTCTGGTGTATTATTTGATAACAGTTCCAAAATCGATAGCAGCACGCTCGGTAAACAATCCGTGGTCAAATTTGACTTCTCTATATTCATATATATAATATTACCTTTTTTGGTTTCATTTTATGGATTCTTTTACTTTAAAAACATTATAATCCATTCGAGATTATATTTAAATTATTCGTCTCCGAGTGCTATCATTTGGAATTTTCTTTTATCAAGATGGGTCCATTTTTTTAGAGCCATGATATTATTAACCTGCATAGTTTTCGTCTGGTTTTCTTTACGTGGAATATCTTTGAGTTTTGACAATATAATCCATGTTCTCTTGTTTATCTTCGTTGCCACCCTTGTTATTACATTTATTTTCTTCATAGCTGTTTTAGCAAAGATAGTTCATAGTGATTTTTTACGCTACATTCTGATCTTTGTTGTAATACCGTTTTTTGTTTTATTCATACCTGGAGAATTGAACGAGGCTGTTACAAATAAACCAATAAAAGAGACGAAATCGACCTATAAAAAAGATCATGAAAAATTCACCATTTTTTCTGATTATGAAACAATGCTTTCCAACAAAGTTAATGCTGCCGAAACTTTACCTGAAAAAAGGCGGTTATACAAAGATTTAAACAACCAATATATAGATCAAGAATTTAAAGAGATGAGCAATCTCGAAAAAACAATGATATTACAAGCTGACCATATTGTTAACAAAATATACTGGATCAATGCTTTAGTCCCTACGGCTTTCTATTCAACAATATGTTGTGAGTTGTCATCAATGGGATATAGTTCATATCTCGATTATTACAGAGAAATTTTTCAAAAACAACCAGAGATAGTTGAAGGTTATATCCGCGATCACAAGATTATCAATTTTGACTACCTCCATCAAACCAAAAGCGGGTTACCTCGGTATTTTTTATTTGGAGTAATAATTGCAGTTTTATATTGTATTGCCATCTTGTTTGTCATTCTCTTTTTCTATAAAAGGGAGCTATTTCCACACATCAAGAAAAAATTCAAAGACATCATAATTAATGGCCAAAAAGGTGACTACATCTTGTTAGCTTCCGAATGGAAAGACGTTTTTGACAAACTCTTAAATGTATGCTTTTCGAAAGAAGAATTTGATGGTAAAATTACAGTTGACGGAGATAGCATCTGTAAAAAGGAAGTGTTTTGGCTTCCTGACCTAAGTCGTACTGATATTCAAAATTTACCGATTGTTACGGGAGGGGAAAAAATTGACAAGCCTTTCTCAAAGCTTTCATTTGACGAGATAGTAAAGTTATTCCCAAAAATCAAAAGCTGCGACGTGTTAATTCTTGATAACATCAAGAATCACAGCATTAAATCTAATAAAGATATTTTTATATTAGAGCTAAATCCTAACTTAGTTAAGACTGACTATACTGATCTATATGTTGTATATCCAAATAAAGATTGTACAGGATATGAAGTGAAGTTAGAGAAAAAAATTTAGAATGATGATGGCGGTTTTAGTATCGAACAGGAAACAACAGGAGGAAAGAATGAAAAATGATGTGAAGATTTTTAAAGACGAAACCGACAAAAGGCTTGATGCTCACAGAAAGAAAGAAGAAATAAAAGATAAGATGTTTTTGGGTTGTGTGGTTCTTGTCATTATTGGAACTGTAATTCTATTGTTCGCAAGCGTTTTTTCTAAAGACTCAGAAAAGGTTCCGCCTAAACCTAAACGTGCTGAACTTAAAGCAAACGTCAGGCTTGATAATGGCGTACTCGTTATAAAAAACTTGAATAGATACACATGGACACCCCGAGACACCGTTTTTGAAGGGAAAGCAATTGTTCTCGAAATTAACAGTACCTTTGAATATCTTTATAGATTTGACGTCAAGCCTAATGATGAAATAAGACTTCTCCCAACTAGTTTTACTAAAGATGAAGGTCTTAGATTTAATTTCTTTACTCACCGATTACATGACTTTACTATCTCCTGTACCGAAGGATTCGGCTCTTATGGATTTCGATAACGCAAGAGGTTGCTGAGCTAAGCTCTGATGAGCAGTTTTACCTGGGAACCATGGCCCTCTATTATATATACTATATATAGTATCTCCCGGCCAGTCCCGTCATATGTCCTCTTATCCTTACAGTAATCCTGATATTTTTTTTCATGAGTTATTGAAATTTTTGATTTTTTGATGGTGGCGCCACACTTGATCGGCGC
>JAGLSW010000535.1 GCA_023135565.1 Candidatus Aminicenantota bacterium
CCGGCAGGGGCCGCCGGAGGCAAAATGCTGAAGTGATTTGGGTTTTAAGAAATTCTTTTACAAAAAGTATAGTTGTGTTATAATAGCTGAGTAACAAGAGGTTATCATGATGATTGCTAAAAGCCAACTGCTTGAAATGGTCCGGGAGCTCCCGGAGGAAATAGACATAGATGATATGATGTACCGTCTCTACCTCAGGCAAAAGCTTGAAGCCGCGGAAAAAGATATCGAAGAGGGTAGAGTTATCTCTCACCAGGATGTGATAAAGGAGACCGATAATTGGTTCGCGGGATAGAGTGGTCCGAAAGAACGCTTGCCGACCTGGAAGAAATCTACTATCGAATTATTTACAGGGATAACCCAAAAGAAGAAAAAATTTTTGTGATGGCGGTTATTCATGGCATGAGACTGCTTAAGAATGTCATTCAATAATGAACTAACTTTATTTGAGGTTTAAAATCAATGCTTAGAGAAAAACGAAATGCTGCTGCTAAACGAGATTCGATAGGATTGACAGAAAAGCACACGGAAAATCAGCGCAGTCCTGTTTTAAAATTTTTTTTGCAATTCATTCTAAAGCTGAGGCGTGCTTTCCAAAAAGACCCTACCGATATTATATTTTCCAATCCCGATTTTGAGGAAAGCCTTTTACGGACTGTTTCGAGAGTCAAGTCCGGCAATGTAAAGTGGCATTCCTATAAAGATACCTTTAATTAAAAATTCTGCTCAGAGATTTCTTTGATATGAAAAAAAAAGAAAATAAACATAATGCCCTGGAAATCTTTCACCCTTTAGTAAACCGCTGGTTCCGGGAAAAAGTGGGCACACCTACCGATATCCAGGAACGCGCCTGGCCCCAAATCGCTAAAGGAAACCATACCCTGATTACCGCCCCTACGGGCAGCGGCAAAACTCTCACCGCTTTCCTGTGGGCCATCAATAATTTCTTAGTGAGCAAGCAAGCGGCGGAAAACATTAGAGTACTCTACATTTCACCTCTCAAAGCCCTGAATAACGACATCCGCCGCAACCTGCAAAAACCACTGCAAGAATTACGTACTCTTTTTGCCGAACAAGGAGAAAAGTTCCCGGAAATCAGGGCCGCTGTGCGCAGCGGCGATACGGAACCGGCTGAAAGACGCGAAATGATGCGTTTCCCACCGGAAATCTTTATCACTACCCCGGAAAGTTTGAATATTCTGCTGTCGTCCAAAGGGGGCCGCCGGGCGCTGCTGGGTATTTCGACGGTTATTTTAGACGAAATCCACGCTGTCCTGCCTACCAAACGGGGCACGTACCTGATCAGCGCCGTAGACCGCTTAGTGCCTATGTGCGGCGATTTCCAGCGCATCGCTATCTCCGCTACCATCAAGCCTTTAGACCTGGTAGCGGATTTTATCGGCGGGTATAAACTGAAAGCTTCCCGGGGGCATTTCGCTTACGAAAAACGCCGTGTTACCATCGTAAAATCGGACATTAAGAAAGAATACGAGATCAGCGTCAACCTGCCGGAAAAAGCCAAAATAAGCGGCAAAAAAGCCGAATGGTGGCCGGCCCTCACCGACGCTTTCAGGCAGGTAATCGGCAAAAACCGTTCTTCGCTTTTTTTTGCCAACAGCCGCCGCATGGTGGAAAAAGTCACCCGTTTTATCAACGACGGCCTGACCGACGACCAGGTCTATTCGCACCACGGTTCCCTGTCGAAAGAGATCCGTTCCGTAGTAGAAAAACGTTTCAAAGAGGGCGAATTGTCGGGCATTATTTCCACCAGTTCGTTGGAATTGGGCATCGACATCGGCTCCGTGGACCAGGTGGTGTTGATCCAGTCCCCTTTTTCTATTGCCGCCGCCATCCAGCGTATCGGCCGTTCCGGTCACGGCGTGGGCCAGGTGTCCCGCGGTTTGTTTTATCCCCTGCACAACCGCGCTTTTTTAGAAGCCGCCGTTATCGCCGCCAATATCGACAGCGAAGAGATCGAACCGGCAGCCCCTGTGTTGTGTCCTTTAGACGTACTGGCCCAGGTGCTGCTTTCCATGACTTTGTTGGAGAACCGCGATTTGAACGAATTGTATGCGGAAATCCGCACCAGTTATCCTTTTTTTGATCTCAAAAGAAAGGAATTCGATTTAGTGGTAGAGATGCTGGCCGGCCGTTACGCCGACTCGCGCATCCGCGAACTCAAAGCCCGGCTGCTGGTAGACCGGGTAGACAACAGCGCCAAAGCCCGCAAAAACGCCGCCATGCTGCTTTATCTTTCCGGCGGCGTCATCCCCGACCGCGGTTACTTTAACCTGCGCGCCGCTGACAGCAAAGCCAAAATCGGCGAGTTGGACGAAGAGTTTGTCTGGGAACGTTCGTTAGGGGAAGCCTTTCCTTTCGGCAACCAGGTATGGCGCATCAAGCGCATCACCCACAACGATGTGGAAGTGACCCGTGTTACAAAAAGCAACACGCTGGTGCCATTCTGGCGGGCCGACGAAATGAACCGTTCTTTTTTTCTATCGGAAAAAATCGGCTGTTTTCTCGAAGAAGCGGAGGCTGAATTAAAAAACGCCGCTTTCAAAGAGATACTGCAGCAGCGAAATCATATGAGCGCAGCCGCCGCGGACGAGCTGATAGGTTATTTAAAGCGGCAGCGCGATGAGACCGGCGTTCCTCTTCCTCACCGGCGTCATTTGTTAGTGGAGCATTTTCGCGACCCCGCCAACCTCAGCGACGCCAAACAAACGGTACTGCATACTTTATGGGGCGGGAAAGTCAACCGGCCTTTTGCTTTTGCCCTGGCCGCCGCCTGGGAAGAGAAGTATAAATACCCCTTAGAAGTCTTTGTTAACAACGACTGTATCATGCTCAACCTGCCCCATGAATTTTCCGCCCGGGATATTATAGATTTAGTTAGAATATCCCGGCTGCGTCAACTGCTGCGTAAAAAATTAGAAAGCACCGGCTATTTCGGCGCCCGCTTTCGTCAGAACGCGCAGTTTGCGCTGCTGCTTCCCAGGCAGAGTTTTCATAAGCGCATGCCTTTATGGCTCAACCGGCTGCGTTCAAAAAAGCTTTTGGAAGCCGTATCCGGCTATGATGATTTTCCTATTCTTCTCGAAACCTGGCGGCAGTGTATGAACCGGGATTTCGAGATAGACACCTTGATTCATTTATTGGAAGAGATCGGCAGCGGGGAAATCCAGGTCAGCGAAGTGATTACTAAAAAACCTTCGCCTTTTACCGACGGCGTTATTTGGCGGCAGACCAACAAGCTTATGTATGAGGGTGATTCGCCCGCCTCGAAGCTGCGCACCGGTCTCAGCGACAATTTATTAAAAGAAGTGCTTTATTCGTCGCACCTGCGGCCCCGTTTTTCCGGTGAGTTAATCCTCGAATTGCAGCGCAAGCTGCACCGCATCGAAACCGGGTATGCGCCCGGTTCCGGAGACGAGTTATTGCAGTGGGTGAAAGAGCGGTTGTATGTCCCGGCGGATGAGTGGTGGGAGCTGCTTGCCGCCGTAGAGCGGGATCATGAAATCGACAGCGCAGAATTATTAGAAGAAATCGCAGGTAGGCTTTATCCGGTACTTGCCTCCGGCGGTGAGGGGGGCGTTTTTGAAAAATTGCCCCCCTCAACCCCCCAAAAAACTTTTGATAATTTAAAATCAAAAGCGCTCTTGCCTCCGGCGG
>JAGLSW010000536.1 GCA_023135565.1 Candidatus Aminicenantota bacterium
GGCAAGAAAAACTGCGTCCGGGGTTCTCAGCCCGTTTTCATATTTGGAAAGGGTGCTTTCATCGATATGCAATTTTCGGGCTAATTTCTTCTGCGAATCTTTAAAGAGTAATCGCAGTTTTCTTAGTCTTTTACCAAATTCGACTTTGTTCATTTTAACACCGGCCTCCCCAAACAAAAGGAGAAAGAATTAGTCTGTCTCCTTTTTTTTTTCTTACAGCGAGTAAATGGTTCATTATTTAACACCTAATGTCTTTGGATAATCCTGAGAAAAAAAAGCAGCGCGGGGAAACCGAACCGGTGAGCTTCCGATCTCCCCGCTGCGAGAAAAAAATTAGACTGCCCGATTTTTTCCAATTACTGACCTTCTTTCGGCTCTGTTGGGATTTTGGGCAGCAACTTTTCAAGCTCTCCGGGTTCTTTCAACCTGGATGCAAAATCCGAAGTGCTCAAAAAGTTCAAAAACACCTTTTGCATACCGAAAATCAAATCCTCCATTTCCGGTACCTGCATAAGTTTTAACAGCATTTTGTAATCGACATACCGGCCTTGTTCGTCGGCTTCGATTTTCTGAAGCATTTCCTCCATGTCTTTTTCCCTGACTCCGAACATGCCGCCGTTTCTATACACCAACCAGTTTAAATTTACGCCGGTGTTCAGGCCAATTTTTTGCAGATCGGCAAAATCGGGCCAAAAATCGCCCTTTTCATAGGTTTTGAATTTTTCTTCCGGGATGCCGATCTCTGTGCAAAATTCGGCGAAACTAAAACCGAACTCTTTGGATATTGCCTCTCGAAACTGTTTAAACCGAACGCTTATTCTTTCGGTTAACTCTTGTTTTTCTTTTGAATTTGTCATATTATATGCCTCCTAAAAAAATTTTGTTTACTCATATTAAGTGAAAGCTTGTTAAAAAGACAAACTTTCCGGTCAAAGTGGTTGGGAATGTGTTTCCCAGTCATCTCATAGGCTGCGGACGCCGTCCGCTTTTCGGATGAGACTGCGAATAAAAAAAGCGATGTGGGGAAACCGGCCCGGTAAAAAACAAGGCCGGTTTCCCCTTCGCCCAAAAAAAAGATAAAAGAATGGAATTGCAAAGTATAACCAATTCCTAAAAAAAGAAGCCGTTTATTTCGATTCACTGTAGTCCCCCGGATCGTATGGTGTTGTTATTTGGGAATTATTTCTTTTGTATTTTTCCATCATTTTGCCCTCCATATTCGTTGAATGCTCTATCCTCAAAAACCCCCTCTCTATGCATCGGGGAAAAGCGAACATATAAAAAAATTGTCTTTTTAAAATTCTCATAGTTATACCATAGTACAGGACTTATACTATAGTATACATCCTTGTGTTTGTCAAGTGTTTTCTTAATAAAAAACAAAAAAAATGGGTAAATGTGGGAATTTATGGCATCATGCGGGTGAAAAAGGAAATAAATGAATCCTTTAGAGCAGTATCCTCTTCGAGACGGTGAAACAATTTTTCCAGGACTTCACGATCTTCTCCGAAATTGAAACCGCGGGATTTTTCAACAAGGTTTTCGGTCAAAAACATTTCGCCTTTACCTGAAAAAAGCCAGTTGATGTTAATTTTGTGCTCCACCAGGAGAAAAAATAGGTAAATGGACGAAGGTCTTTTTTGCCCTTTTTCGATCTGAGATAGAAAGCCTGCGGAAAGACCGGTTTTCTCAGCTATTTGACCTTGTGTAAAATCGAGCGTAATCCTGACCTTTTTTATCCGGGAGCCGATTTCGGAAAGATAATCTTTTATCATAATATTTTATCATAATGTTTTACTTACTTTTCCGGCTTGTATATGAATTTTTGAAAGCTTTTTTTTCAAAAACAAATTCTTTGTATTCATCATACCTGCCATGTGCATTTTGGCCTGTTAAGATTATCATCGGCCTGACTACTTCGATCACTATTATTCCTTTTTTCTTTAATTTTTCAATTAGTTCTAAGAGTTTTTGAGAAGAGTCCTTATCGATGCCATAAAAGAAATTATCGAGTAGTAGAACATCACATGACAATTTTTTAAAAAACTCCTGCATCAGCTCGTACCTATTTTTTACCTTTTCGCTAACGCCTAAAAACTTTGCCAGGCTGGATAAACTGAACACTGCGGGTATTTTTTCAAGCGCAGGTAGATAGAGGAAATCAACACCTGAAACAACCTTTTTACCATCGATGGATAAATTGCCGGAAGTTTTTTTACTTGAAAGAAGGGCAAACAAATCAGTTATAAGTAACTCATTTTTATTCACAGAATAAAAATGGTGTTTTCCGCTCTCAAGCTCAAGGGTTACATCCCGGAGCGAATTCTTTTTTTTCCTATGGAAAAAGGACTTTTTGAAAAGAAAATATCCGAATGTATAAAACAGGGTTATCCAGGAAAATAGAACAAACAACCCTAATACAAAAAATGCCGGGAAGCTGGGCTTAGCGTAAAATACTTGGTCTTCTAACTTTTTGAATGGAACAAGTTGTTTGTTTTCTCCTAAAACCCAGTTATCTATATAGAAGCGAAAAAAGCCTTTATGGTTGTCATTACTCTCTTTATAAAATTCAAGGTATGAGTGATAGCCACGTGAACTTAATTCATTAGTTAATGTATGATAGAATGTGAAAGGATTAATAATACACCAGAAATATAATTTTTTTGCTACATCTTTTATTTCTCCGATTGTTTTCTTCTCCAGGTCGTTGGCTTTTTTAAAATCCCCATTCCAGTATTTTTCAAAAAGTGAGTTGAATTCCTGCTGTCTATCATTCGTGTCAGTCACTGTATTAGTTATATCACGAATTGATTTCTCAAAATTGCCCACTATTTTTGTTTTCTTATTTTCGATGCTATATTTCGATTCTATTTTAACGTCTGCGTACTTGTTTATGGCTCTGTTAAATAAATAGGGCCATAAATGAACTGTGGTTATCCAGATCAAAACCAGTATCGAAAGGCCGAAAGCCAAATTCCTTAAAGTTCCTATGACAGCCCCAACAATCAAGGGGAGAATTAGAATTCCTGTTGTTACCAGGAAACTTGCCAGTAAATAGATAAAATCAGATCGAGAGAGATAAATACCATTACAATAAATCTGGATAACCGCAGCAGTAAAAACCACGAACAGGGAGATAAACAACACGAACGCACGGGAAAGAAACACCATAGTGTATACCTTTAACGGTCTTGAAAAATTCATTAGAAATTTCAAATTCTCGCGATTCCTGTATGTAAAAAAACCGTAAATGAAAGCTAAAGGCACTAACAATAATAGCACATAGATTTTAAGGTCAAAGCTTCCTCCTGATTCTTTAGCGAATATTTTTCCATCTTTTTTTGGATTTCCAATTTTCAGTCTTAAGCTGCAGTCGATAGTTGCTTCCAACTCATCGAAAGTAGAAGCGTTGTTAAAAAATATACAGAGTTTAGACGATTCAACAAACATCCTGAAACCAAAAACTCCGTATTGAAGATAATTTACATATCTATCGAAATAGTTTCTTTCTGTTTCCAAAAATTTGGTTTTTCGATCGAGGGAAGATTCATAATCCCATATACCAACCTGGACAATTATAGTTGAAATTAGTATGGATAATATAAGGCAGACTGCGCCTACCCAGTTGATATTACTTTTTACTTTTAAACAAAATATTCCTTCCTGGTTTTTGTCCTTTTTTTTCATCTTTACATGACCCTCCTGTCTGAAATTTCTTTTATCTACTCATTATAAGCCTTTTCCGGTGGCGGACAGCAATTCCCAACTGCTGAACAACTTTCATCTGTATTACATTTACAGGTATCTTTTGGCCTAGTTTTTGTCCCTCCTTTAATTGATGTGAGTTCTGCCCCCTGTAGGCGTGAAATGGTTTCTTTTTTTAATGCTAATCTGCGGTTTTTTTTTTTCATGTTTACCTCCAAAATAAATTATAGCACACTGCTATGGTTTCTCAAAGAAAAAAATCGCCATATGGTTACTTTTTTAAAAAAAAAGCGTACATTCGGTTTAGTAGCTTTAGGAAACCTACGCCGGGCTTAATCCGAATAGGGTACGGGAACACAAACCGGAAAAAACCAAAGTAAAAAAAACGAAAAGAAAAATCAAGATTCTTGCGTTTTCTTCAAAGTGTAGTAAAAAGACAGGAATGAATGCCTCACATGATTATTTTGTTCGAGATCGTGAAGCATTTCTTCCACTGCTTCACGATCTCCCCCGAAATCGAAAGCGCGGGATTTTTCAACAAGGTTTTCGGTCAGATATATATCGCCTTTCCCCGATAAAATCCAGTTGATGTTAACTTTGTGCTCCACCAGGAGAAAAAACAGGTAAATGGCTGAAGGTCTTTTTATACCTTTTTCGATTTGAGATAGAAAGCCTGCGGAAAGACCGGTTTTCTCAGCCATTTGTTTTAGTGTCAGGTCCAGGGATGTCCTGATCTTTTTTACCCTGCTGCCGATTTCATTAAGATGTGTCCCGATCATATCACGATTTTAACATGAATCGGAGCTATCTTCAACATTTCAAGGTTGGAAGAAAAGGGGGTCGCGTCTCAACATTTGACATTCGATATCGCCGCTGCCTTTTTCCAGTTTCGTGAATTGACGTTGAATCTTAAAAAGAATAATGGTCGGAAAATGCTCTCATTTTATCGAGGGTATTTTTCATATCATAGGGATCGACCGGTAGATACATGAACATAAATACCCGGTTCCTTTTCATTACCAATACCGAGGGATGGGGATAGATGAGCGGTTTTTCTATAACGATTATATTGACTGCCGGATATTTTTCTTTTGTATTTATTACGAAATATTTCGTGCCTTCCGCTTTCAAAGCGATTATATTTAGGTCTTGAGAAACAATAATGGGGTCAAGTCTTGTTTT
>JAGLSW010000537.1 GCA_023135565.1 Candidatus Aminicenantota bacterium
CCCACGTGGTGGGGCCGGAGGCAAAATTTTTTCTAAAACACATAAGGCGAAAACACATCCTCAAAAGTGCCCGGTTTTCTTACCGGGTAGTATTCCTCTTCCCTGGCGTCATAGGCCAGGATCGCCGGTAAAGGCGAAATAAAAGGCGGGTTCAAGACGATGGTATAACCGCCTACCTGCTCGAATAACACATAATCCCCTTCATAAATGCGACCTGTATACTTTTCGTACAAACAATCTTTTTCCACACAGGTGAAGCCTACTATATCCACTTCACCTTCTACCCAACGGCTGCTCCTATTTTCGGGATGCGAAAGAACTTTTAACGGCAGGTTCATACCATGAAGCGAAGGCTTGATATTAAAAGCAGTTCCGCTGCATACGGCATAATTACGGCCATTTATCTTTTTTACGCCTACTATCCGGGCGGCAAATTTCATAGTATCGCCCACGATGGCAATACCGGGTTCCACGATCAATTCCGGGCCGCTCTCCGGTTCATAATATTCGGCAAATTTCCCGGCTGCGGCCTGGGCATATTCCCGGTAAGCAGGAATAGGAAAACTAAACTGCCGCGCTAAAGATGGGGCCATGGGGCCAAAAAAACCGCCGCCGATATCTATAAACCGGGGAGCGTCCTTTTTAAAATGTTTTTTGCTGAGTTCCGCCATTTTTCCGGTTCTCAAAGCAAAAGACTCCACACTGCGGGCGGCAGTGGAAAAATGGCAGTGCAGCCCGGCAATTTCGATGTTATCTATATTTTTTACCGCCTGGAAAATATTCTCGAGAGCGTCGCTTTCCACATCCACCCCGAAACGGGAACGCTTCTCTTCGCCAACATCGAAATTGCAGCGTATACCTATGGAGATTTTACGAGAAGGGCTTTTTGCAGCCGCGGCTTTCAAAAAATCGATCTCATAAAAAGAATCGATATTCACTATGGAGCCGGACAGTGCGGCATCTTCGATATCGGCCAAGGATTTCACCGGGCCGTTAAAGATGATATCCCGGGGCGCGGCGCCGATCCCGCGGGCCAGATCATATTCCATGCGGGAGACCACTTCCGCATACCCGCCCAACCGGTTTATCAACGCACACAGGGCCGGGAGATAGTTGGTTTTATACGAATAAGCCAGGGTGGTTTTTTTATAATAGTTCCTGAAATGCTCCAAGAAACTCTTAAAATTCGCCTCTACCCCGGCTATGTCCCAGATATAAAAAGAGTCGCCGTATTTCCCGCCCAATTTATGCAGGTTTTCCCAGGTAAGGTTTAATTCAGACATTTTTTGTTTCATGGGCGGGATCAGCAATATATTCGGTTTCCCACTGCAAAAAAGGACGCACCACACCCACATATTTGCCATACCATTTGCCGGGCCGCGACGCTTCTTCCTCCCCTATCTCGAAGGTGAGCAAATTATCGAAATGACACACCCTGGTGGTGGTGTCTTTGATAAAAAGAAGGTCTATATAATACATGCCGTCATTGAGCAATTTGCCGGGAACATAACAGGTGCTTTTATAAAGCCCTTTCTTAAAAGGTTTACCGTGCCAGTGGGATTCGAAAACCGAAGTGCTGTTAAAAAGCAAAATATTCTCGAAATTGTAAAGCCTCATACTGAGGTTGAGTTTTAATCCCGGTTCTAAGTTCCAGAAATAGAACTCTATCTTAAAAGAAGTCCATACGGTCAGTTGTTCCGCCTCATCTTCGGTCAACTGTATCTGCACTTTATGCATGCGGATGGCATCGTTGCCCGGGGCTGCGGCCATATCTTCCCATACCTGGCTTAATTGCGCATCCTTAACCCGGCTGAGATAGTTATTGATCACTGTCCCCGGTTCACCGGCAGCTTCGATGCCGCCGTTTTCGAGAAATATGGCCCGGCTGCACAATTTCCTGACTGCATGCATATTGTGGCTGACAAAGAGGATAGTACGCCCCTCTCTCGATACTTCGCTCATCCGTCCCAAACACTTTTTTTGAAAACCGGCATCGCCTACGGCCAGCACCTCGTCAACCAGTAAGATTTCAGGTTCTAAGTGCGCGGCCACGGAAAAAGCCAGACGCACATACATGCCGCTGGAATAAAATTTTACCGGCGTGTCGATAAATTTCTCAATCTCAGAAAAAGCGACGATTTCATCGAATTTGCGGTTGATCTCGGTTCTATGCATACCCAGGATAGCGCCGTTCAGGTAGATATTTTCCCTGCCGGTCAATTCCGGGTGAAAACCGGTGCCCACTTCCAGCAGGCTGCCTACCCGGCCCCTTATCTCCGCTGAGCCGGTGGTGGGCCGGGTGATGCGGGAGAGAATTTTTAAAAGAGTGGACTTCCCGGCGCCGTTCCTGCCGATAATCCCCAGGATATCGCCGTCGTTAACATCAAAGGTAACATCCCGTAAAGCCCAGATAAAATTCTTCTCTCTGCTTGCGGCCTTTTTGAAAGGAGCTTTGAGCTTGCTTACCAGGACGTCCCGCAGGGCCGTATAGGAGACCCGTTCTCCTATAAAATACTTTTTTCCTAAATTATTTATTTTTAAAACTTTTTCACACATAGCACAATTATTTTGAAGATCAGATGATCTCAAGAGAACTCAGGATGATCTCAAGAGAGCTCAGTTTTAGAAAAGGGCTCGCGAACTTTAGGTGTCTAAGCATTCGTGAGCTTTAATGAACTCAGTAATTCCTGAGAGTTTCCGAGCTCCTCTGAGTGCTCCTGAGCTCCTCTCAACCTGAGTTCGTCCGAGCTCATCCTGAGCCCTCCTGAGCTCCTCTGAGCCTTCTTGATCTCGCTCACACCCTGTCCGCGATTTCGGTTTCCATTTTCCGGAAAAAAATCAGCCCGCCCCCCAGGAGAATCAGGATAATCGTAAAAGAGACCAGGAAAGTAATCCCCGGCGGATTTCCTTTTCCTAAGACCGCCCACCTGAAACCGTCTATGATGCCGGCCATGGGGTTCAGGCCGTAAAGCCACTGCCATTTTGCCGGCACCATGCTGCTGGGATAGGCGACGGGGGAGGCAAACATCCAGAATTGAACGATAAAGGTCACGGTATAACGAAAATCCCGGTACAGGGCATTAAGGGCTGAGAACCACAAACCCACACCCAGGGCGGTGACAATGGTTAATAAAACAAAAAGAGGAAAATATAGGATTTGCCAGTGGGGGACAATACCATAAAACACCATCATGAGCAGCAGGATAGATGAGGCCACGAAGAAGTCCAGCAGCCCGGAAAGCACGGATGAGAGCGGTAAAAAAATCCTGGGGAAATAGACTTTGGTGATTAGTCTCTGGTTCTCTACCATGGTGTTGGTGGTATGGATCAGGGCATTGGCAAAAAAAGTCCAGGGCAGCAGGGCGCTGTAGTAAAAAAGAGGATAAGGTAGACCGTCGGAAGGAATTTTTGCCAGGATGCCGAAAAATAGGCTGAAAACAATCATGGTAAAAAAGGGCTGAATCACTGCCCATAAAGCCCCTACAGCGGTTTGTTTATACCTGACTTTTATATCTTTCCAGATAAAAAAGTAGAGCAGTTCCCGGTAGTCCCACATCTCTTTGAAATCGAAAGAGACGCCTTTGCGGGGTGGCAATATTTTGTAGAAATCTTTATCCATAATGTTTTTATTGCTGCGGGTAAGCTTCCGCCCTTAACAAATGCAGCGCTTGCTGCACTTATTCAACACTTCTAAACTAAAAAAATTTATATCTATCAAAGGTCCTAATACCTAATAGGTTTCCCGTACCGCACCTCGAGGTTAACGATCTCCTTTTTCCAACTGCTTCACGATAACGATTACTTTCTCGTTCTTTTTCATCAGCCAGAGTTTTTCCCTGGCTTTTTTTTCTAAAGCCAGGGGGTCGTCTTCCAAATCCTTAATTTCTTTCTCCAGTTTTTCTTTTTCTACCTTTAGGCCGGTTATATTCTTCGTTAGGGTTTCGATTTTATCCTGGGTTTTAATGATTTCCACGATGCCGCTGTCTCCGAAGAAGAAAGTCAGGATCAAGATGAATATGAATAGAATAATGAGCATCAGGAAACCCCTGGATTTAACAAAATTAAATTCTATCCTGTTTTTTTTCATCTTTTTTTTTTTTATACTTACTCGATTAGACTGCGTCCTAATTTTATTAAATCTTTTGCTTTTTTCGATACCTTTGATTCGGAATATACCCGGATAGACTCACTGGTACCCGATGCCCTTATCAAAAGCCAGGAATCATCAAAAAGAAATTTTATGCCGTCTAAATGATCGATCTTCTCTAACTTAAAACCGGGAAAAGGGAGATTTTCTTTTTTTATAGAGAAAAGTTTTTTATAATTCTGTTCTCTAATCCTGGTCCTAGCCAGGGCAACCTCGATGCTGTACAATTTGGGGAACCGGGTATAAAAATCCTGCAATATCTTTTCCAGGTCTTTTTTATAGTAAGCCAGCATCTCTGCAACCAGCAGGTTAAACAGGATACCGTCTTTCACATTTACTTTGGTGTTTAAGGATGCGCCGTTAGAACTTTCCACTGCGATAAAAGCGTTTCTTGCCGACAAAACGTCCGCCAGGTACTTAAATCCTACCGGTGTGGTGTACACTTCGCGGTCATAGTACCGGGCAACCTTTGTTATATTGTCGGTAGCGGAGATAGACTTTACGATGCCCCCCGACATTTTTCTAACATTTATAAGGTACTCTATCAATGGAGGCATGATTTGGTTCGATGTCAAAAAACGGCCGTGGGAATCGACGATACCGAAGCGGTCGCCGTCGATGTCCGTGGCTAAACCGATATCCGCACCACTTTCCACGATCAGGTTGGCCAGTTCTTTCAGGCTCCATTTGCTGCAGGAAGAGATAACGCCCTCGAAAGGAGAATTAGGGAAATTATGAAGAGTCTGGATATCGATATCATTCTTACTGAATACGTAATCTAAGTATCCCCTGGAAGTGCCGTATAAATTATCGACGATAATCTCGATACCTGAGTCTTTTATCAACTTAAAATCTATTAAATTTTCGATATACTCGATGTAAGGCGCCTGGACATCGATATCGTTTATGAGATCATAATCCGCATACTGCGGTTTGAATACGAAATTGCCGGTAATCTCTTCGATCTCTTTTTCGATCAGGATCGTTTCCGAAGGCAGGGCCGGCACCCCGCGGCTGCTGAAGACTTTGATGCCGTTATAAAGAGGTTTACTAAAACTGGCGGTAAAATTAATGCCGCCGTTAAAGCCATTGCAGGTAATAGCTAAGGATATCGGTGCAAGAGGAACGTCCCTTTGAGGCACATAGGTATGGATATGTTCTAAAGAGAGTATTTTGGCTGTTTCGTGGGCAAATTTTTTAGAAAGGAAGCGGGTGTCGAAATTAACGATGACTTTTAGATTTTTTGTTTTTTGTCTTTTTTTCAGGTAATTGGCATAGCTTTTGGCAAAGATTCTAACGTTTTTAAAGGAGAAATCACTCCCCATCTTTGCTCGCCACCCGTCGGTGCCAAATCTAATTTCAGTCATAATAAAATAAAATACCACATTTTTTTATTTTTATCAAGCTTTTATGCGCGTAGAAAGGATTTCATAATACCCCGGGCCTGATAAAGGACAGTCTATTAAATCGTTGAATTCGGATGGATTAAGTCTCAAATCCCTGGCAATAAACCGGGATTTATTAGCAAACATCATTTTATCATGAGAGTTTGGAATTTTAACTTTTGCTACCACCTTGTCATCGAGAAAGATCAGACCTTTCGAATGTTTTGACCGCCCCTTTAAAATTTTAGGCTTTACTTTTTCGATGATTTTTTTTCTTACCTGTTTTTCGGAAAAAGGCTTGATTCCACTGCTCATTTAGTCTCGATTATCCTGGTTAACAGTATCTGTTTCCATTTTGCGGGAGTTTCGCCAAGATTTTCTTTATCTATCTGGCTGAAATTTTCATATAGATCGATTAAATCTGATCTTAACTCTTCCAAAACCCCGGTTTCACTTTCTCCGAACGCATATAGTTCCAATTCTTCGATCTCGCCGAGTAATTCCCCATCTTGAATAGAAATTTTTACACGAAAAGGAGTCTTTAATTTATAATGCTGATCGTTTAAATCATTCAACACTATGAATTTTTCACCGCCGGTTTTTGTTTTTAGCCGTTTCCCTGGAAATGCGGTATTTACAACCGGAGCAGGGACTGCACCTGCTGCTTTATACTCACCGGGTTTTGCATATACATGTTTTGTTTTATCGATCATAAACGCCTCGCAAACATTATAGTATAAATTCACTCGAAATTCAATCGAGAACAAGAGAAAAATTGCGGTAAATACCCGGTTCCGGGAAAAAAACAGGCTTTTGTAGGGGCGGCGGATCAGCCCGGTTGATAGCCAAAAGCTGAAAGCAACTATTCAGTTTTGAATAAATCGGTCTCTAACCGGTTCATTCCCGTTTCATCCAGTAATTGAACCGCGGACAGAATCATTTTTCCTAAAACTGAATAGTTACTCGCCGCTTTGTTGATGTCCTGTGACTATTCATGTTATAATGCGCAATGATTCGTGCCGGTAAAAAAAAAACAATACATTTAGGAGCCGCTAATGAGTAACTCTATTACTGGTAGACATATAGGAGAAGTCGATGAAAATACTGCTCTGTAGACCCGCTTATACTCCGATCTATAAATTGATAAAAAGCAAAACCGGGCTAAAATTCGTTTTCCCCCCCATGGGCTTATTGTACGTCGCCGCTTCCTTAGAACAGGACGGCCACGAAGTGGAAGTCATCGACGGCGAAGCCGACGACCTTACCCCGGAGAAAATGCTGCAAGCGGTGGAAAAAAGCAAACCCGATATCGTGGGCGCAGGGGCTACCACCGTAGATTTCGAATATGCCAACGCCCTGCTGAAACAGGTGAAAGAAAAATTAGGTATCCAAACCGTGATCGGCGGCCCCCACAGCACTATTATGCCCACCCGGGTCTTAGAAGAAAATCCCCATATCGACTTTGCTGTCAGGGGAGAAGGCGAAATCACCGCCAGGGAACTGGTAAAAGAACTGGCAGCCGGGAAAAATTTCTCGAAGGTAGACGGTCTCTCTTTCAGGAAAGGGGACAAAATAGTAAACAACCGGGAGCGGGAGTTGATACCGGACTTAGACAGCCTGCCCCGTCCTGCCCGGCGCTTAGTAGACCAAAAAAAATACCTTTTTCCCGTACCTTACCGGGGCATGGAATTAGTCACCGAAATCCAGACTTCGCGGGGCTGCCCGCAGAAATGTGTGTTTTGCTACCGCATGTTCGGCATGAAGCTCAGGCTGCGGAGTGTAAAGTCCGTAGTAGACGAGATCGAATACTGCGTAAAGGAATTAGGCGTTAAGTTCATCAGTTTTGCCGACGACACGTTGACGATCGTGCCCAAAAGGTTGATCGAGATATGCGACGAAATCATCGCCAGGAAAATAAAAGTGCACTGGTTCGGGCTTTCCCGGGCCGACAAGCTGAACGAAGAGATCATAAAAAAGATGAAATCCGCCGGCTGCGTGATGATGTCTATCGGCGTAGAGAGCGGCAGCCAGGAGATATTGGACAGCATGAAAAAAGGCACCACCCTGGAACAGTGCCGTGAATCTATCCGTTTGTTAAAGAAGCATGGTTTTGTCACCAGGGCATCTTTTATCATGGGGCTGCCCGGTGAAGACCGCCGCACTTTGCGGAAGACCATCGACTTTGCCAAAGACCTGGCTTTGGACCGGGCATTTTTCAATATTTTCACCCCCTACCCCGGCACGCCGCTTTTCGAAATGGCGGAACGGGGTGAAGGCGGCGTACAGTTATTGACGCACAACTGGAAAGATTTCACCCGTTCCGGTAATGCGGTGATTAACTTAGGCGACATCGACAGTGAAGAATTGATGGAGTGGCAGAAGATAGCCATGATGGAATTTTATGCCCGGCCGCGGATTATTTTTAATCATTTGTTAGAGTTCATACGGGGCGAGCGGGCCTGGTATTATTACCGGCCATTTTTCTTCGGTCTCAAGGAATTCTACAAACGAAAACTGCGGTTCTGGACCCGCAAGAGCGGCGCCCCCAGCAAGAAAAAATCTAAATAAACAAAAGTTCTTTTGGGCTTAACGATGAATGATGTGGTGTTTTGCCGCGCAGCGGCTCAATAGAAGT
>JAGLSW010000538.1 GCA_023135565.1 Candidatus Aminicenantota bacterium
AGGTTCTGACCCGCCGGAGGCAAGGAGAAAAAAAAAGGTGAAAAATATGAAAAAATCAAAAATCAGTATATTATTACTATTAATATTTTGCTGCGCATCGTTTATGATGGCGGACGGTTTTATCGTAATACCCAGGCCGCCCTGGCCTCATCCTCATCCGCGGCCCCGGCCCCCGGTGCCGCCCCGTCCATTCCCTTTAGAAGTGAAATACCACAAAGTGGACGTTAAGATCGAAGGCCAGACCGCCACTACTTTTATCGACCAGGTATTTTACAACCCCACCCGCTGGAGGCTCGAAGGTTTTTATCTTTTTCCTATCCCCAAAAACGCCGTCATCGAGAAGTTTACCATGTTCGTTAACGGCAAAGAACTGGAAGCTGAACTCTTAGACGCGAAAAAAGCCCGAAAAATCTATGAAGACATCGTGCGCAGCCAGCGTGACCCCGCCCTGCTGGAATACAGCGGTTTAGGCGTGTTAAAAGCCAGGATATTTCCTATCGAACCCCACTCGGAGAAGCGGGTCAAGCTGTCGTACCGTGAATTGTTGAAAAAAGACAACCACACCGTCGAATACCTGTACCCCCTCAACACCGAGAAATTTTCCGCCAAACCTTTAAAGGAAGTCAGCATAAACGTGGAAATAAAGTCTAAAGAGAAAATCAAAAACGTCTACTGCCCCACCCACAAAACCGAAATCATCCGCAAAGGCGACCACCGCGCCGTCGTCGGTTTCGAGGAGCGTAACACCAAACCCGACATCGACTTCAAACTCTACTACAGCACCGACAACAGCAGGTTAGGATTCTCGCTGCTCACCTACAAAAAAGGCAAAGAAGACGGTTTTTTCTTTTTGAGTGTCAGTCCCGGCATTACGGCCAAAAAAGAGGAGATCGTTGAGAAAGACATCACCTTTGTGCTGGACGTATCGGGCAGCATGGCCGGGGAAAAACTCAGACAGGCCAAAAAAGCGCTGCTCTTCTGCATAGAAAATCTCAACAAAGGCGACCGTTTCGAAATCGTGCGTTTTTCCACCGAAGCGGAAGCCCTCTTTAACGAGCTGCGTTTAGTTAATGAAAACAGCCGCCGCCGGGCCCGGCGGTTCATCAAAGAGCTGCGCGCCATAGGCGGCACCAATATAGACGAAGCCTTAACGCTTGCTTTGGAGAAAAAGCAGCAGCGCGGGCGTCCATATATGGTGATATTCCTCACCGACGGCAGGCCCACTATCGGCGTCACCGACGAGAATTCCCTGGTGGACAAAATAAAGAAAAACAACCTCTCCAACACGCGGATTTTTACTTTCGGCATCGGCAGTGAGATCAACACCCACCTGTTGGACAAAATCACCGAAATGACCAGGGCCTACCGCACTTACATCTCTCCCTCCGAAGACATCGAAATCAAAGTGTCGGATTTTTATTCCAAAGTGCAGTCGCCCATATTGACAGGCATCGAATTGGATTTCGGCGGAAAAATTCGTATTTCCAAAACCTATCCCCGGGATTTGCCCGATCTTTTTAAAGGCTCGTCTCTGACCGTTTTAGGCCGGTATAGAGGCAGCGGCGGCGCGCCCGTGGTGCTGCGCGGCAAAATAAGGAACCGCAAGTGGAGTAAGGAATTCAGCGGCAGTTTTACTGCCCGCGGCGAGAAAAACGATTTTATTGCGCCCTTGTGGGCCGCCCGGCGCATCGGTTATTTATTAGACCAGGTCAGGCTGCACGGCAAAGACAAGGAGCTTGTAGACGAAATCACAGAATTGGCCAGGACATACGGCATTATCACCCCCTACACCAGTTACCTGATCGTGGAAGATGAACGCATCAATGTACGCCGCCGCGCCATCAGGGCGGATGACCGCACCATAGGTAAGATCGCCGAAGGGGATGCCGATTTTGAAAGCCGTAACCGGGAAGAGTATTCCGGCATGAATAAAAAATCCGGCGCAGGCAGTGTACAGGCCAGTTCGGAAGTGCAGCAGATGAATACCGCCGACAACTATGCCCAGGCCAGGCCGGGCCGCAAGCGGCTCAAGTTTAAAGATGAAAAAGGAAAAACCCGGGAGCTTACCCAGCAAGTGCGGAACATCCAGGGCCGGGCGATTTACAATACCGGCAAGTTCTGGGTTGATTCGCAGGTGCAGTCCCAGGGGACTCAAAAAATAAACCGCATAAAATTTGCCGGTAAGGAATATTTCGAGTTGTTGAAAAAGGAACCCCAGGCTGCGCAATTTTTGGCATTAGGTCAGAATGTGCGTTTTGTAATGAATAACATGGTTTACGAGATATATGAAACCGGCGGCAATTAGCCGGACAATTAGCTGGACAATTAGCATTTAAACAATTAGCATTTAGCATCCGACCCCACTCGCGTGGGGGGGCGATAAGCCGCTGCGCGGCAAAGGAGAAGTTTTCTCTTTTCCTTGAAGATTGAGCATTATTAATTATGTAATGCCCTGCTGTTGTCCGATGCTAAATTTGCAATGCTAATTGCTAATTTTGCAATGTTTCGCAATGCCCTGTTTTTAGTTCCCTCCTATGTAAGTTAGTTGTTAAGGACAGGGGGCCCGGAGCCTCCCCGGGCCCCGCTGCCCTCAGACCTGATCCCGATAGTCTTATCTTGTTGCCTCTGCCCGGGTAACTTTCAACTTTGAGAAAGACAACGTGCCGCCGGTAACTGCGTCCGGGCCACTAAACGAATTATCGCTTTCGGGAATGACACTTGCAAAGGTTTTAGGATAAGCATACTGCCAACTGCCTATGGTGGGAAAATAACCCACCAGCCTCGGCACTCGGGAGTTACTGGTGCCGGCGACCTGTGATACTGCGGAACTGCCCATAATGCTGACCAATCCGTCATTACCAAGGCAGTCAAATCTTTTTCCCGCAATCGTCCAATAGTAAGGCAAATTGAATTGCCTGCCTCCCCCATCGCCCTTCTGGATGCCGTCAACGGAGGCGACGAATTGGATTGTTTCATCCGTAAACGTAGTATTGTCAGGAAACGTTCCGCTGGCGACACCGGTGAACGTCAGCTTAATTGTCGCAAATTCCTGGGGAACCCATGCGGCGGTAGTGTTCATATTCTTTAGCTGTGCGGTATAGCCGTTACCGGTCCGGTCAGCGGCGGTGCTGCTGCCTGCGCAATCATTGAAATCGTAATAGGCTTTTAAGCCCGCTTCACTGCCCAACAGTTCCCGGTACATGTTATCCTTGATTTGCGCCTCAGTCCGGGCCACATCCCAAAAACGGAATTCATCCATCATTCCATTAAAATAGACGCCATAGGAAACATATTTCGAGCCTATTTTGGTCCGGTAAGTTGAGACCGTGGTGGTGACAGTTAATTCTTTCTTACCGTTAAAATAACCGGTTAACTGGCTGCCGTTCTTAACGATGGCAATATGGGTCCATTGGTTTACCGGGATTACGGACGACGTAATGGCCTTCCAGCCGCCGCAAGGCCAGGTTACAATTTTCTGGCCTTGGATGGAAACATGAAAATCCGTGCTGTGATTATCGCCGCCGATAATTCTCATATCGTTACTGCTTGTAAACGGTTTGATCCAGAATTCGATCGTATTTTGCGCAGTATTCAAACCGATTGTTCCGCAGTCCAAATAATCGTCTACTCCATCAAACTTGAGAGCACATTTAGCGCTGTCCGAAAAGACGGGCAGGAAAGCCAATAAAATAATCGAAAACAACACAATAATTTTTTTCATTTTTCGTTCTCCTTGAGAATAAATCCAACCGTCTCGATGGACTGTTCCATATGTTACGTTTATAATTTATCCTCATTATAATTATATTAATTTTTTCAAAAGTTTTTCCTGGGTAAAACTTTCAAAACCCATACGCTTTACACCATACTTAGTTTGCCCTTGCGCAAGGCTTTTCTTTGCCTGATCCCCGGTTAGCGGCACCCTTCTATCGGGGAGGCCGCCACTGCCTATTTTCTCCTGTTGAACGGCACCGCTTCCCGAAGATCAAGCTATATTATAAAGGGTGGGGAAAAGAATTTCTATAACAAATGATTCAAAATAT
>JAGLSW010000539.1 GCA_023135565.1 Candidatus Aminicenantota bacterium
AAAAGACTAAGAAAACTGCGATTACTCTTTAAAGATTCGCAGAAGAAATTAGCCCGAAAATTGCATATCGATGAAAGCACCCTTTCCAAATATGAAAACGGGCTGAGAACCCCGGACGCAGTTTTTCTTGCCTGGGCCAGGAATACCACGGCGGTAAATCTAAATTGGTTGATCAGCGGCCAGGGAGAAATGTTTACGGTTTCTGATGAAGACTTATCGGACAGGTTGGCGGTGACAAAAGAGTTAGGAGAGCATGCCGGAGCGATGGAAAAGTTATTGCAAAAATTCCACCGCCTGTAATAGCTCCCGGGCGCTGGATTCGCTTCAATACGCGCCCCCTGGTCGCCGCAGGCAAAGTGCTTTCCTATCTATTCCAATCGCGCGGGTAACGGAAATCGATCCCCACCGCCCGGTTCTGCATCTTCACCACCGGCGGCATTGTCCTCTTGAACTGGGAATTAATAATCAGCCGCTTGATTTTGTCTATATCGGTGCGTGAATAGCCCATTTTTTCGATATCATCAGGTTTCTTCCGGCCATCGATCAAAAGGAAGAGAATCTCATCCAATTCTTTATAGGTGATGCCGATTTCCCCTTCGTCGGTCTGGTTCTCCCAGAGATCGGCGGTTGGTTTTTTCTCGATTATCTCTTTGGGAATTTTTAGGTGTTTTGCCAGGGCAAAGACCTGGGTTTTGTACAAATCGCCGAAAGGCAGGAAGGCCGCGGCTGAATCACCATAAAGAGTGGAATAACCGATCAATATTTCGCTTTTATTGGACGTGCCTACCACCAGGGCATTTTTTCTTACCGAAAAATCGTAAAGCACGGACATCCTTTCCCTGGCGCATTTATTGCCGATGAGGAGTTTGTTTTCTGTAGGGAACCTGTCGAAATAGGCGTCCACGGCAGGTGAAATGTCGATGATTTCGTATTTTACATTTAATTGGTCGCAAATTGTTTTGCCGTCGGCAAGGCTGGCTTCGGAAGACAATTTATAAGGCATCAAAAGAGCAAAAGTACAGCCGCTGCCTAAAGCCCTCTGCGTCAACGCCACTATCACAGCAGAATCGAGGCCGCCGGAAACAGCGACTATGCCGTTTTTGAAGTTGTTTTTGTATATGGAATCTTTGATAAAATTCACCATTATTTTTTCAGCCACATCACATTTTATTTCAAGCATTTAAAATCTCCTTGATTTTTTTGCAACCTGTCTCCGACGGCCCTGCCGGGGGC
>JAGLSW010000054.1 GCA_023135565.1 Candidatus Aminicenantota bacterium
CTTTTGAAAAAGTTTGAACAAAACTTTTATTTAGCAAACGTTTGCGCCCCCTACTCAGCGCCGGGGAATGGGCCGGGACGTCGAAGACAAAAAACAAAATCGAAGGTTTCGGGGTATTTTTTATACTTGTCGATAACTCCAGGGCCGCAGCTCCCGTTTCCTAAACCCAATTGCCAGACGTCGATACTCAAAATTATATCCTGCCGGGGAACCAACTCATGAATATGTCCCGCTTTGTCCAAATCAGCGGCTGTGTAATGCAGCGCCGTCATAGACAACGGTTTCTCCGCTTCGATAAGCAGACCGGCGCCTGCTTTATTCGATAGGACAGCCCAACGCACTTCCTCTTTGTTCCCCGTTTCCTGGGGCCGGACATAAGGAATATACTGGTCCGTCACCGTGCTTTCATAAAGCCCGATAAAAGCAGACTGCTTGCGGTCGGGATAGTTCTCGTGAGGGCCGCTCCCATACCAGGAAAAACGCTCGAATTCCCCGGCAATAGCCATGCGCACGCCCAATTTGGGCAGGATAGGCAGTTCCCCGAAAGGTTTAATTTTATTGTCTACCCGGATAGAACCATCACTGTAAACAGAATACACACAGTTATGTTCGAAACCGCTGCTCTCCGTGCCTTTGCATTCAACCAAAATGAAAACCTGGACCTCATCGGGTTTTATTTTTTTGATTTTAAAATCTTTTACCCGGCGCCGCAAATTATGCAGCCCGGCTTCGAGCCATTTTTTGCGCAGGTATTTGTTGTTGTCCGTAGGGGCGCGAAAAGCATGGAGTTCCGGGCCTAAAATACCTGCCACGGCATTGCCGATCACGGTTTTGCCGCCATAAACCAACGAGACGATAACGCCGCTCTTCTTGCAAAAAGCCACGCTAAAATCCGTCCCGGTTATTTTTACCGTCCCGGCGGAACCGGCGACGACTAAATCAGCGGCTTTCTTTTTCTTGGTAGGTGCTTTGGCCGGAACCTTAAAAGCAGCGTTTAACTGCCCGGATGCCACTTCGTGCCCCGCTTTCGCCCAGGATGTGTCTGCGGATAGATGAAGCGTGACATGCAGCCGATATTCGGCTCCGGGCGCGAGTTTTGGCATTTTGAAAGGAAGTCGGACGGTTTTGCTTTTTCCCGGAGCGATATCCAGCGGCGGTAGTTGCCCCGATTGAATTATTTTGCCGTTCTCAGTCAGCGCCCATTTTGCGGTAAATTCCTTAAGGTTGGTAAAAAAATATTTATTGCGAATTTCGATCCGGCCTGCCGCCGTATCCACCGCTTCGAAAGCTGCATACTGGTAGACTTTTTTGACTTCCCACAGCTTGGGGGGGATTTTTCTGTCCGGGAACACTAAGCCGTTGATGCAGAAATTATTGTCGTTGGGATTGTCGCCATAATCGCCGCCATAAGCCCAGTACTCTTTGCCGTCCGGCGATTTTTTCCTCAGCCCCTGGTCTACCCAATCCCAGATGCTGCCGCCCTGCAAATGGTCGTATTTTTCGATTGCGTCCCAATACTCCTGCAAGTTGCCCACCGAGTTGCCCATGGCATGGGCGTATTCGCAGAGGATTAAAGGCCGCTCCTGTTTTTTTCGGGCATATTCGACGATGCTCTCGATGCGGGAATACATGGGGCATACGATGTCGGTATGAGGCCGCTGCCCGGCCCGCTCATAGTGCACCGGACGGGAGGGGTCGCGGCGCTGAAGCCATTCGCTTGCCGCCTCGAAAGCGGTGCCGTCTCCGGCTTCGTTGCCCATAGACCAGATAATTATAGAGGGGTGGTTCTTATCCCGCTCCACCATGCGGACGATGCGTTCTACATGGGCTTTTTCCCAGTCCGGCCTGTTGGCCAGGGTGTTTTGCGGTTTGTAACCGATGCCGTGGGACTCGATATTGGCTTCGTCGATCAAATAAAGTCCGAAACGGTCGCACAGGTCGTACCATTTAGGGTCATCGGGATAGTGGCAGGTGCGCACCGTGTTGATATTAAACCGTTTCATTATTTCGATATCCCGGATCATGGATTCTTCGGTTATATAGTGGCCGGTATCGGGATCATGCTCGTGGCGGTTCACTCCTTTTATATAAATCGGCACGCCGTTAACCAGCAGCTTGCCGCCTTTAATCTCAACTTTGCGAAAACCGAAATTGCAGCTTTCCACTTCCAGCACTGCGCCGCTGCTGTTTTTCAGGGTTAGAAACACCCTGTAGAGATTGGGTTTCTCCGCCGACCATTTGAGCGGGTTGGAGACCGGGGCTTGCATCTTTACGATGCTCTCCGCCCCGGGGTGAATATAAACGCTGCCGCCTTTCATTAATACTTCGCCGCCTATAGAAGTATTTTTTTCTTGCCTTCGGCGACCAGGTCCGCGGCGCGGGCGCCCTTTAAGTGGTGTTATCTTCGTTTTTCTTGAACCATCGATCACTGAACCTTGAACATTGGTCATTGAATGTGCACCCCCTGGACCCCCAAAAAACTTTTGTTTATTTTTCCAATCCAACAGGGCGACCTCCACGGTTATGTCTTTGTAGGGTGTTTCGGAATAATTGCGCACCCGGGCCGACACATGCAGCACCGCGTCCTTGTAATCGCTGTCTAAATCGCAGCTTACCTGGAAATCGCGAATGTGAACCGGCGGGGTGGAGAAAAGATAGACGTCCCGGAAAATGCCGCTGAGTCGCCAAAAATCCTGGCATTCTAAATAAGAACCGTCACACCAGCGGTAAACTTCGGCTGCCAGGATATTTTTTCCTTTTTGCAAATAGGGGGTGATATCGAATTCCGCCGGGGTGCGGCTGCCCTGGCTGTAGCCCACTTTTTTGCCGTTGATCCACAGGTAAAAGGCGGATTCCACGCCGTCGAAATGAATAAAAACCCGCCGTTTTCGCCAATCTCCAGGGACTGTAAATTCGTGGCGATAGGAACCCACCGGGTTGTAGTGATGCTGGATATAGGGGGGATTTTTTTCATAGGGATACCTGACATTCAAATAGATGGGCCTGCCGTAACCGTACATTTGCCAGTTGCCCGGCACGGGAATTTCTTTCCATTTGGAGATGTCGTAACCGGGTTTGTAAAAATCTTTGGGCCTATCCGCGGGTTTTCCTACCCAATGGAATTTCCATTTGCCGTTAAGGGACAGGTGATATTTCGATGTTTCGCGGGCGCCGTTGAGGGCGGATTCCATGCTATCGTAAGGTATCGATGTGGCGTGGGCCGGTTCTTTGTTCAGGCCGGTCACTGTGGGGTTTTCCCAGTCGTTGCTCCTGTTTTGGGCGAAGCATGCCAGGGAAATAACAAAAAACAGCGTAAAGAGTTTCGTTTTCATATTAGTACTCCTTTACCGGGACCCACCACGTGGGCAGGGTATAAGACCCGGAGTTTCGATAAAACAATATTGTATAATAAAATAAAAATTTTTGGAAGACCCGCTGCGTGGACACCCTATGAGCCGCGGCGCGGTATGGGGAGCCAATGATGGCCATTTATTGTGTAGAAAAGCGTATCGCTCATAAGAAGTTTTGATCAAACTTTTACAAAAGTTTGG
>JAGLSW010000540.1 GCA_023135565.1 Candidatus Aminicenantota bacterium
TTACACGCCACCGACAGTATGCTAAAACCCCTTAACTATGAGCATTTTAAAAAAAATTATTTTTTTGATGGTGAATTTGGGAAACCATCCATCTTTGTTCAACCGGAAAGGGGACGGACCATATTTTCTTCCCTCTCTTGACTTTCTATGACTTATCTTCTAAAATTCATTATGTTAAAAAAAGGAATTAACAACCCGGAAAATAAATTTAATAATGTCGGAAAAATAATCCCCGGTGATGCGTACCAGGAGAAAAACTAAAAATGGATAATCGTTTTTTTGAAAAGCCGGTGCTCAATTCACCTTACGAGTACCCGAAACGGCACTGGGAACTCGATAGCCAGGGACAACCCACCCAAAAGATCATCGAAAAAAGACGCAGTGTAGAATTAATTACGCCTATTCCTAAACCCCGCAAACAAAAAATTACACATGAAAACCAGCGGGAATTCGTTTTCGATGAAGGTAAGGGACTTTCCACGGAGCAGCAGCAGTACGATCCTACTTCGATTATCAACGAGCTGCGCCAACAAGTAGATAAGTGGAGAACGCTGCCTCAAAAAAATTGGCGGGTGACGCCTGAGACGGCCCGTTTGCTGCACCATTGGCGAAAATATAGATATAATAATATACGCCCTTTTTTTTGCCAGGTGGAAGCGGCTGAGACTGTTGTCTGGCTTACCGAAGTGGCTCCCAAAATCGGCGCTGCGGGAAAAAAGTTCCTCGGTCACCTAACCGACGCCAACAATGACGCCAACCCGGAACTGCTGCGGCTGGCTTTAAAGATGGCTACCGGCGCCGGGAAGACTACTGTTATGGCGATGTTGATCGCCTGGCAGACTATCAATGCCTTACGCCGTCCTAACAGCAAAAATTTCACTCGCGGTTTCCTGGTGGTCACGCCGGGTTTGACTATCCGCGACCGGCTGCGGGTGCTGCAGCCCAATGACCCCGACAGTTATTACGCTGCTCGTGAATTAGCGCCCCATGATATGCTGGCGGATTTAGAGCGGGCAAAAATCGTTATTACCAATTACCATGCCTTTAAACTGCGCGACCGTATGGAGCTTTCGAAAGGGGGCCGTTCTCTCCTACAGGGCCGCGGAGACGCTTTAAATACCCTGGAAAGCGAAGGGCAGATGCTGCAGCGGGTGATGCCCGGTCTTATGGGCATGAAAAATATCCTGGTTATAAACGACGAAGCGCATCATTGTTACCGGGAGAAGCCCGACGGCGAAGGCGCTTTGAAAGGCGATGAAAAGAAAGAGGCCGAGAAAAACAACGAAGCGGCCCGGTTATGGATTTCAGGTATCGAAGCCGTCAAACGCGGCATCGGTAGAACTACTATTCTCGACCTTTCGGCCACCCCTTTTTTCCTGCGCGGTTCCGGTTATGCCGAAGGTACGCTTTTTCCCTGGACTATGAGTGATTTTTCGCTGATGGACGCCATCGAATGCGGCATCGTGAAACTGCCCCGGGTGCCTGTGGCCGATAATATACCCGGCGGAGAAATGCCCCAATACCGCAACCTGTGGGAACATATTCGCAGCAAGATGCCCAAGAAGGGCCGCGGCAAAGCCAAAGAACTGGACCCGCTCAGCCTGCCGCCTAACCTGCAAACCGCGCTGCAGGCCCTCTACGGTCATTATAAAAAAACTTTCGAGTTGTGGCAGGAGGCGAAAATTCACGTGCCGCCGTGTTTCATCGTAGTTTGCAACAATACCTCCACCTCCAAATTGATTTACGATTTCGTTTCCGGTTTTTACAGGAAAAACGAAGACGGTTCGGAACAACTTGAAAACGGACGACTGGAATTGTTTCGTAATTTCGACGACTACGGTAACCCGCACCCCATGCCGCGCACCCTTTTGATCGACAGCGAACAGCTCGAATCCGGCGACGCATTAGATAAAAAATTCCGAAAAATGGCTGCCCCTGAAATAGAACGTTTCCGGCGCGAGATCGTGGAACGCACCGGGGATCGCAGCCGGGGTGAGAATATCAGCGACCAGGACTTGCTGCGTGAAGTGATGAACACCGTAGGTAGGGAAGGCCGTTTAGGCGGCTCGATCCGCTGTGTGGTTTCGGTGTCTATGATTAACGAAGGTTGGGACGCCAATACCGTCACCCATGTGTTGGGTGTACGTGCTTTCGGCACCCAATTGTTGTGCGAGCAAGTGATCGGGCGCGCCCTGCGCCGCCAATCTTACGAACTCAATGAAGAAAATTTATTCGATGTAGAATACGCCGATGTGCTGGGCATACCTTTCGATTTCACCGCCAAACCGGTGATTGCGCCGCCGCAGAAGCCCAGGGAAACCATCCAGGTCAAAGCCATGCGCCCTAAGCGCGATTATTTAGAGATCACTTTTCCCCGTGTTCGCGGCTATCGTATCGAACTGCCGCGGCAGGAGCGGCTAACCGCGGAATATAACGAAGATTCTGTGTTAGAGCTAACCCCGGATCTCACCGGGCCGTCTATTACAAAGAATGAAGGCATCATCGGGGAAGGTGTTGATCTTAACCTAATTCATACCGGCGACCTGCGTTTTTCTACGCTTTTGCTTAATCTTACCAAGCGCCTGCTCATCACCAAATGGCGCGATCCCGGTAATGAACCCAGGCTGTACCTTTTCGGCCAGTTGAAACGGGTCACCAAAAAATGGCTGGATAATTGTTTAGTGTGTAAAGGCGGGACTTACCCGGCGCAGTTGATGTATTTAGAACTGGCGGATATGGCCTGCGAACGTATTACCGCCGGTATTAACCGTTCTTTTGCCGAGGAAAAGCCCATTAAAGCCGTTTTGGACACTTACAATCCCACCGGGTCCACTCAACATGTCAATTTCAACACCTCGAAACTCAGCCGCTGGGAGACTGCGGCTAACAGGTGTCACATCAACTGGGTGGTTTTAGACAGCGACTGGGAAGCGGAATTCTGCCGGGCTGCCGAAGCCCATCCCATGGTTAAATCCTACGTCAAGAATCACAACTTAGGCTTAGAAGTGCCTTATAGGTACGGCTCGGAGATGCGCATCTACCTGCCGGATTTTATCGTGATTTTGGATGACGGCAAAAACGAACCGCTGCACCTAATAGTGGAAATAAAAGGTTACCGCCGCGAGGACGCCAAAGACAAAAAAGCCACCATGGAAACCTACTGGGTGCCCGGCGTGAACTACCACGGCCGGTATGGGCGCTGGGCTTTCGCTGAATTCAGGGAAGTTTACCAAATCGAAGCGGATTTCAAAGCCCACGTGGAAGAAGAGTTTAATAAAATGATAGAGACTGTCACCGCCCCGGCGGCGCAATAAGGAAGCATTATGGCTAAGAAGAAAACCGATAAAACAGTTGAAACCATCAGGCATAAGGACGCCACCCGCAAACATATCCCTACCGCCGAATTCCAATCGGTGCTGCGCAAAGAGGAGCAGAACCCTATCCGCACCGCTTATGAAAGGAGGAACCGGGACTTAGACCCGCAGCTTGTTTGGCGCGGCAAAGATGAGCAGGACTGGTCCGACTTAGTGGTCGAAGCGCCGCCGCTTTACATCCAGGAAAAGGTGCATCCTAAGGTATTGATCGACGATTTAAAAAAGCAGACCGAAGAACAGGAGCAGGGCGGGCAATTTTCGCAGCAGGATTTATTTGCCGATTTTAACGGCCTGCCTGACGGAGCGGTAAGCACCGAGTTTTATCAGCATGACGCCAACTGGAGCAACAGGATGATTTTGGGCGACAGTTTGCAGGTCATGGCCTCTTTGGCAGAAAGGGAAGGTTTGCAGGGCAAGGTGCAGTGTATTTATCTCGACCCGCCTTATGGCATCAAGTTTAATTCCAACTTCCAGTGGTCTACTACCAGCCGGGACGTCAAGGACGGCAATCCTGAGCATATTAGCCGCGAGCCGGAGCAGGTGAAAGCCTTTCGCGACACCTGGCGGGACGGCATCCATTCATATCTTACTTATCTTCGCGACCGGTTGACCGTGGCCCGTGACCTGCTCACCGAATCCGGTTCGATCTTCGTCCAGATCGGTGATGAGAACGTACACCGGGTACGAGCCTTAATGGACGAAGTATTTGGGGAACAAAATTACTTATCCACTATTTCCTATCGAACCACAGGTGGGTTCGCAACAAAGGGACTAAGTAGAATTGGGGATAACATCCTTTGGTATTCAAAATCTTTTGAAAAAGTGAAATTGCGTCAGCTCTTCGAGGCTAAGGATTTCAAGGAAGATCACAACTATAAGATGTTAGAAGATGAAAGTTATAAAAATTGGCCTATGACGATAGACCAGCAGAATGGATTTGTTCCATTACCTGACCGTATAAGGATTTTCCGATTCTCCGATGCAACGGGTCAAGGCAGCCCGAAAGAAGAAACCCCATTCGAAATCAATGGCAAAGTCTACTATCCACATAGGAATACACACTGGAAAGCCAATTATCCTGCTGGCATGGCGCGGCTCCAAAAATCGAATAGACTTTCTGCAAGTGGTAGAACGATAAGTTATAAGAGATATTTCGATGATTACTTGTGCAAACCTATTAACTCTACTTGGCTTGATACTGGCATTTCTGGATTTGCTTCTCAAAAAATGTATGTGGTTGAGACTCTTCCAGACGTAGTTCAGCGATGTATACTAATGGCGACAGATCCGGGCGACCTGGTGCTGGACCCTACCTGCGGCTCAGGGACAACAGCCTATGTTGCCGAACAATGGGGCCGCCGCTGGATAACTATAGATACCTCGAGAGTGGCGCTGGCACTGGCAAGAGCAAGAATCATGGGCGCACGATTCCCCTTCTACCTGCTCGATGACAGCCGCGAAGGACAAATCAAAGAAGCCGAAATCTCCCAAAAAACGCCTTCCCAATCACCTACCTACGGCAATATCCGCCAGGGCTTCGTCTACCAACGAGTACCCCATATCACCCTCAAAGCCATCGCGAACAACACCGAAATCGACGTCACCTGGGAAAAATTCCAGCAATCCCTGGAACCGCTGCGAACACAACTCAACCAACTGCTAAATAAATCCCGGCAAGAATGGGAAATCCCCAGGGAAGCCGCAGAAGACTGGCCCGAAGAAGCTAAAAAAATACACTCCCAATGGTGGCAGCTCCGCATCCAACGACAAAAAGAAATAGATAACTCCATCGCCGCTAAAGCCGATTACGAATACCTCTACGATAAACCCTACGAAGATAAAAAAAAAGTTCGCGTGGCCGGCCCCTTTACCGTGGAAAGCCTGTCCCCGCACCGCGTCCTCGGCGTGGACGAAAACGACGATCTCATCGACCCTAAAAACGCCTTAGGCGGCGAAACCGGCAGCGAAACCGAATTCGTCAAAATGATTATCGAACACCTGAAAACCTCCGGCGTCCAACAAGCTCATAAAGAAGACAAAATCAACTTCGATACCATCATGCCCTGGCCCGGCAAATATATCTGCGCCGAAGGCCGCTATACCCAGGGCAAAGAAGAAAATATCACCGTCAAACGGGCCGCCATCTTTATCGGCCCGGAATTCGGCACCGTGTCCCGGCCCGACTTAGTGGCCGCCGCCCGCGAAGCCGGGGACGGCGATTTCGACACCCTCATCACCTGCGCCTTCAACTACGACGCACCCTCTTCGGACTTCGATAAATTAGGCCGCATCCCGGTACTGAAAGCCCGTATGAACGCCGACCTGCACATGGCCGACGATCTCAAAAATACCGGCAAAGGCAACCTCTTCGTCATTTTCGGCGAACCGGATATCGACATCCTGGATGCCGAAAATAACCAGATAATAGTAAAAGTCAACGGCGTCGATGTCTTTCACCCCAACAGCGGCGAAGTGCGCAGCGACGGTGCCGAAGGCATTGCCTGCTGGTTTATCGACACCGACTATAACGAAGAAAGCTTCTTCGTCCGCCACGCCTATTTTTTAGGCGCTAACGACCCCTACAAAGCGCTGAAAACTACCCTCAAATCGGAAATCAACAAGGACGCCTGGGACTCTCTGCACAGCGACGTTTCCCGTCCTTTCGATAAACCCGGCTCAGGCCGCATTGCCGTCAAAGTGATCAACCACTTAGGCGACGAAGTCATGAAAGTATTCAAGGTACCCTGATGCCCCCACTCGCGTGGCCCCGTACGCACGGGGAGG
>JAGLSW010000541.1 GCA_023135565.1 Candidatus Aminicenantota bacterium
AGTTTTGTTCAAACTTTTACAAAAGTTTGGCTCCCGGCAGGGCCGCCGGAGGCAAATCTGTTTTAGTTTTTTACCAACGCTGGGATTATTATTAACGGCGGTATTGACAAAGGATTTTTTATGTATTATATTAAATCCGTACAACAAGCTTGAGGAGGGCATATGAAAAATAAATTAGTTATTTTGTTTGTTTTATGGGCGCTGCTGCTTTTTATGGGCGCTGCCGGCAGCGAAATAAAAGTCGGCGACGATGCCCACGGCACCCGCAAATATAAAGATTTCGAGAAACCGCAAGTGTGCGGTATCTCCTGCCATACCGATATTTACCAACAGTGGACCCAGGCCATGATGTCACAGGCTTATACCCACCATTGGGACGAAATCGAATACTTTAAACTGGCAGTGCCCCATGCTGAAAAAGACCCCATAGTGGCCGGGGTGAAAGCAGGCTGCAACGGCTGTCACAGCCCCATAGCTTTTTTGGCCGGGGATACGCCGCCGCCGGAACCGGGAAAAAATAGCCGCGCCAACGAATCGGTTTCCTGCGACGTATGCCATACGGTTACCGGTTTCAAAGGGGAAGTGCCCCACAACTTTAATTTTATCAGCGAGCCGGGAAAAACCAAGTACGGTCCCCGTGAGGGCGTGAAGTCGCCGTCCCATGTCACCAAAAAGTCGGATTTTTTGGGCACAGCGGATTTCTGCGGGGTCTGTCATAATGAGAAGAGTTCTTACGGTGTGTGGGTCAAGTCCACCCACTTAGAATGGCAGGCAGGACCTTACGCCGAAGAAGGGGTGAAATGCCACGACTGCCACATGACCTATGCCCCGGGCATACCGGCAGCTATGGCTAAATCTTATCCCGATATCCGCCAACATTTGTTTCACGGCGCTCATGACCCGGGCAAGATTGCCGGAACCGTAGAACTCAGGATGCACCCGGACATCCGCGAAGCAGAACCCGGAGATAAAATAAAATTCACCGTCGTCCTGTTCAACCAGAAAACCGGGCATAAGTTTCCCACCGGCTCGGTTGAAGACCGTATTGTCTGGCTCCATGTGGAAGCCAAAGATTCCTCCGGGAAAGTTTATCATTTGCCCGTGGATAAGAAAGGTTTTGCCGGTGAAGAGTACACCATTGCCGGTGATGCATTGGCTTACCAGGATATGGGCATCGCTTTGGACAAACCTGGTTTTGCCGGGGTGCGCCGGGAGGAAGTGCCTATGGGCGACCGTATTTTTCGTATGCCCTATTTCGACCCCCAGGGGCGCATGACCATCCAGCAGTGGAATACTAAAACTTTAGGCGTGGATTACCGCTTCGGGCCGCGGGAGACAAAGATCGAAACCTTTACCTTTACGCTGCCGGACGATACGGCGCCGGGATTTTTTACTGTCACCGCAGTGCTCAATTACCGCAAGTTGGTCAAACCGGTGGCTGATTTCCTCAAAGTCCCGGCTGACGAAACGGAGATCGTCAGGGTGAACAGTCATTCCACCGGCATCGAAGTTTTCGATTAGGCCCGCGGCGCGGGGGGTCGGCGACCCCAGCCTATGAGCCGCTTCGCGGCAGAAGCAGCGTGTGAGCGCCTTTGATTTTAAATTATCAAAAGTTTTGATCAAACCCCGTGCGCACGGGGAGGCGATGAGCGGCTTCGCCGCAGGGGCAGCGTGTGAGCGCCTTTGATTCTAAATTATAAGAAGTTTTGATCAAACTTTTTCAAAAG
>JAGLSW010000542.1 GCA_023135565.1 Candidatus Aminicenantota bacterium
TTTAATTATTTAGAAGCAAAAGCACAACTTGTCGAAGGGCGCCGCCCAGAAAGCGACAGGTGCTTTATTTATTTGATGAGCAATTGCGCCACCATGCCGCGCAGCGGCTTATAGGCTCCCCACGCAGTGGGGTTTAGAAGCAAAAGCGTAACCCTGCCGCAGGGCTTCGCGCAGCCTCTCAGCTTTTGTATTTTTTCAAAACTTCATCGAAAAATTCCTTGACTTCCGCTTCAAAACGCTGCCGGGTAAACCGCTTGCTGCGGTCGAACGCATTGGCGCCCATCTCCGTGCAGAGGGCGGGGTCCTCGATCAAGCGCAGGGTGTATCTGATCAGGTCGGCGCTGGTTCTGACCCGGAAGCCCGATTTACCCTGTTCGACGATCTCCCGTTGACCGCCGCCGTCAAAAGCGATAGGCGCAGCCCGGTTCTGCATGGCTTCTACTATGGTCATGCCGAAATGCTCCACTAAGGCCGGGTCGGTCTGATCCAGGCCGCAGAGATGCCAGAAGATTTTCGCTTTTTTGTAGAGGTCTTTTAGCTCGTCGCCGGGGATGTTGACTTTTAATTCGATATCGGCGCTGCCTGAGGTTTCGACCAGATCGCGCACTTTCTCTAAGTAAGGGTTGTTTTCTTGACTGCCGCCGATTAGGACCAATTTCCAGTTTTTTAATTTTTCCGGCACTTTGCGGTTGAGTTTCATAAAAGTGCGGATCATCTCCACCTGCTTCTTGCTGCCCCCGGTTTCAAAACGGGCCACCGAGATGATGATATTCTCTTTGTCCGGGGCCGGGCCCGCCGGTTCCATATCTACCGGCGGATAGATGTGTTTGTGGGGAGAGAATTTCCATTTTTTTTCTACCCAACCGGCGGTATATTTGCTGTTGTAGATAATATAGGTATATTTGTCGGCATAAAAATAACTGCCGGGCCGTCTTTCGGGAAAATGACAGATCATGGCCGAAATATTAGCCAGCGGGTAGACCATCTCGTTCATGCCGTTGTTGATAAAAAAATCGTAATTGCCGCTCTCCCTGCTGACAATGTGGAAAGGATTCTCCATGCGCTTCGTCACCCGGGCCGGATCTAAGTGAACGGTACCCAATTCTTCAAAATAGGGTATCTCGAGGATTTTGATCTTGCATTTGGACAGGTCCAAATGATACCACTCGCGGATGTTTTGATGACTAACCGCTTTGTTGGCGATAATGGTGATATCGAAAACCTCCTGCAGGGCGTGACAGACCGTGAAACCGTATTTTTCGCCGCCGCCGATGATATGAAAGGTATGATCGTACATAGCCAGCGTGGGTTTCCGCAGTCCTAAGGCCACTTCTAAACGCGACAGCAAATTATAGGAAGACTGCACACCGTTCTTTTCTTCGAGAAAACGCAGAGCATCGGCCAGCCGGGATAAAAAAATCGCCTGTTTTTCTACTTTTATGGTCTTTAACAGGGCGCTGAAAAGCAGCCGCTCGATGTCGTCTTTTCCCAATCCCGGGGAAAACTCGTCGATAATCTCTACAGTTTTTTGGGGAGAAGCGGTAATTTTTTTCTCGATTTTTTCCAGGGTTTCTTTATTTTTTACTATGTTTTCTTTATTCATTTTACCGCCCCGCCGCTCAGCGAACCGAGTCGTTGGCGGATATTCTTTAATTCATCTAAAGCCAGTTCCTGGTTCTCCTCGAACTCGCTGATGCGCTCTTCTATCTCTTTGAGTTTACGTTCGTTCTCCTTGAAACGGATAAATGATCCCAGGTGAAAAACCACTAATTGTTCGTTAAAATGTCTTTGTTTGTCCAGTATGGAGTTGGTATACGCGCCGAAAAACTTCATGATTATTTTTTTGACAAAAACGATGGGTTTACCCAATATGCGCCGGTGCGAAGTAATGGCCGCGGGATCGGGCCGGGTGTCGATATCGTCGTTAAGAAAAGAGAGGCGAAGCCCCATCCGGTCATCCAATTCCCGGGGCGAAAGTTCCCACAGGTCTACAGGAAAGTCGCGGTCGATTTCGCTTTTCAGCAGTTCCTTGATTCCGGCGGCTGCTTCTTTCCGGGCGTAGATTTCTTTTTTTAAGCGGGTTATTTCCGCTGTTAGTTTTGCTTTTTCTTCCATATTACTTTACCATTATTATATATACTATATTATTAAGGTGTGATATTAACAAATTTTCCTATTTTAGGCAAGCCCCGAAAACGTAACTATTCAGTTTTGATGGCCTCGTAAAAAGTCGTG
>JAGLSW010000543.1 GCA_023135565.1 Candidatus Aminicenantota bacterium
ATCGCCTCCCCGTGCGCACGGGGCCCCGCCGGGGGCCTGTCCTTTTTTGGGGACAGGGGCAGTGTGGTGTTGTGTCTCTTTTATTACACTTCCAGCCTGTTTTCCCGGCATCAAAATTGCTTGCTGTTTATATGACTTACGACGATCACAACAAAGGAGGCTTCCTATGGGAGACGAACAATTAAAAAAATCCATACCATTAAATTCGAGAAAATGGAACCGGGATATTATCATAGTCATATTTTTGACGCTGTCGCTGTGTGTTTTTTCCTGCAAAAATACGGGCGGCAGCGGTGAAGGCGACCCCATCAATGACGGTGAGAGTATAAGATCGAGCCTTTCACGCGAGACTAACCCGCAGTTACAGGCAGGGGAAATGGCTGAACTGGCTGCCGGTAATACCCGGTTTGCCTGCGATTTGTATGAGCAGGTGCGGAACAGCGCGGATAATGTATTCTTTTCTCCTCATAGTATTACCACGGCTTTAGCCATGGCCTATGCCGGGGCCCGGGGCAATACCGCCGCGCAAATGGCGGCAGCGCTTCATTTCACCCTTTCCCCGGAACGACTGCACAACGCCTTTAATGCCTTAGACTTAGAACTGGCCAAACGGCCCCAGGCCGCTGCGGAGGACGGCTTTGAACTCAACATTTGTAATGCCGCCTGGGGGCAGAAGGATTATTCCTTCCTGCAGGATTATTTAGACCTGCTGGCAGTTAACTACGATTCCGGCTTAAGACTTTTGGATTTTACAGCGCACCCGGAACAGGGCCGTATCACCATCAATGATTGGGTCTACCTGCAGACCGAAGAGCGCATCGAAAACCTGCTTCCCACAGGTTCGATTAATGAATTAACGCGACTGGTGTTAACCAATACCATCTATTTTAAAGCCGGTTGGCGGCATCCTTTCGACGAAGAAGCCACCGCGGACGCGCCCTTTTTTACCTTAGACGGCCAGCAGGTGACTGCGTCCATGATGCAGCGGCGGGAGACTTTTGCTTATACTGGAGTAGAAGGCTATTACCAGGCTGTAGAGCTTCTTTATAAAGGCGAAGAGGTTTCCATGGTAGTGCTGCTTCCGGCGGCAGACCGTTTCGTGGAGTTTGAAACCGCATTAGATGCCGGTTTTCTAAATAATATAATAGGGAACCTATCAACCGAAAACTTGATCCTGCGGCTGCCCAAATTCTCTTTCGAATGGAAGCAAGCCCTGTCCGATGTGTTTAAAGCATTGGGTATGACCGATGCTTTCGAATGGGGGCCGGCTGATTTTTCGGGCATCGACGGCGGTTTAAACCTGTATATCAGCAATATATTTCACCAATCCTTTGTGGCCGTAGATGAGAAAGGCACCGAAGCCGCCGCTGCTACTGCCGTGGTAATCAATTATGTGTCGGCGCCCGATACGTTTATGACTGTGAACCGTCCTTTTATATTTTTGATCCGCGACTGGGTTACCGGGGTTATTCTTTTTATGGGCCGTGTGCTTAACCCGGCGGGATAGAGCGGTCGTGCAATCTACTGGTAAATAAAGAAAAAGATTATAGTTCTAAGTAACGCATCAGGAACTCTTCGGCAGTCATTTCCAGGTCTTCTCTTATAATCTTTCTCAATAATCTCACAGGCACATGTCGATTACTTCTTTGATATTTTCGACAGCCTCATCGATGGTCTCTCCATAAGAATGACACCCTTTAAATACGGGACAACTGACGATAAAATAGCCGTCTTCGTCTACTTCGATCATTATAGGAAGGTGTAATTTTTTCACAATTTACTCCTTGAGGCGTGTACTCTTTTGTGTATTCTCTTGTAGTCTTCATTTTACCTGCCTGAAAAGGTTATAGAATATTTTTCCTGTTTTGTCAACCGAAAATTTCCTTAGCCGGGGCGGTGGGTGCAGGTTACCTGGGGGCGGTGAGTGCAAACGTGCAAATTTCGACGATAAAAAATCAAAGCACACGGCGAATGAATTCGCTTTGAGCTCTACTTATTTATAGATGCCTTCCCGGGGGCCAAAAGAAAACAAAACAATAAATCCCGGTTCGAGTTTATAAATCAAGCGCCGCTGTTGACCGGGCACTATATATCTAAATGAACGGATTTCTTTAAATTCTCCTTTTAGTTTTTTACCGGCTGTGGGATTCTTTATAATCTCTTTTACTGCGTTTTTTAGGGCTTCTTTTTCACCCGCTTCATTGATTTTTTTTCTTGTTTTCCTGAATTTTGCCGTCTCGATTAATTCCATTTAAAAATCATTTAAGTCTAACGTGGATACATTGCCCATTTCATAGTCCACTTTGGCTTCCAGGATGTCTTTTATCTCTTGCACAGTCAATTCGGGATTTTCTATAGCCAGCAGCCCGATTCGCAGCGTGTACCTTAATGCCCCGGAAAAATCCCGGTGCTCCTTTTTCGCCAAAATATCCAGGTCTCTTATTAGATAATCATCCATGGCAACGGTTTTTCTTATCATTTCATACCTCACCATATAATATATGATAATTTCATACTTATGTCAACTGGAAATTTTGCCCGCTGTCAATTTTAGCCGACAAAGGTGGCCGCGGGTCCTGCCGGCGTTGTCTTAACCGGGAATGGTGATTCTCCTATTTTTTACAGCAGTTCCGCAAAATTTTTTTTAGATAGCCAGGATCCTCGTTTTCATAGGTAACTATTCAGTTTTGATGGTCT
>JAGLSW010000544.1 GCA_023135565.1 Candidatus Aminicenantota bacterium
CTTTTGAAAAAGTTTGAACAAAACTTTTGTTAAGCTCAACGTTTGGGCAAATTCCCAGGCGTTTGATAGTAGCACAGGCGTTTGCTAAATAGAAGTTTTGTGGGGGTGCAGGGGGCGGTTTTTCAAAAGAGCCCCCTGCCCGCCGGAGGCAAGTTAATTTATCGGGCTTGAAAAATGTGGGCATTCATGATATATAACGTCATGAAAGATACTATAAAATATGCCATCGGGCAATTAGAAGAAAACACTTTCTTCGCTCCGGGCGCCATCGAAAATTTAAAAGAAATAATAAAAAACTACAACAGCATCCTGCTTTTCTATGACAAAGAAGCTTTTAAACCCTGCGGTGCCGAGGCTTTTTTTCAGACTCTCAGCGAGCGATTTCCTATTCGAAAAATACCCTACTCCGGCAAAGCGCTGCCCATCGAAGATATTCAAAAAATATACGACGATATAAAAAACATAAAAAACATCGACCTGATTATCGCAGTAGGAGGCGGCACTATCATCGACCTGACCAAAATCTGCGCCCTAACTATTTCCAATGAACTTGCCGGCGTAGACGAGGTATTGACCGGCAAAACTTTTGATAATAAAATCGATCTCGCCTTTATCCCCACCACCGCCGGAACCGGCAGCGAAGCCACTACCTTCGCCGTGGTCTATAAAGACAAAAAAAAATTCTCCATCCTCAGTCCCACCATGCTGCCGCGTTATACCATATTAGACCCGCACCTGCTGCGCTCCCTGCCGGAAAAAGTACTGAACGCCACACTCTTAGACGCCCTGGCCCAGGGCATCGAGTCTATGTGGGCTGCGGGCGGCACGGATGAATCCCGCGAATATGCCCGTATCGCTATTTCCTCGGTACTAACCGGGCTGGAGGAAACAGACGCCACCAAAAAGTTAGAGGCTTTTTTATTGGGCGCTCATTTTTCAGGCAGGGCCATCAACATCTCCAAAACCACCATTTCCCACGCCATTTCTTATCCCCTGACCTCCTATTTCGGTATCCCCCACGGCATCGCCGTATTCCTGACCCTGCCGCAAATCGCCCGGCTTAACTTTTTTGCCGAAGCCGCGGACATCCAGGCCAACGTCACCACAGCGCAGATAAAAGAGAGGTTCGCTGCTATTTTTGAATTATTCGCGGCGGCGGATATAACGGCGTTGACGAAGAAATTAAAAGACATTTTAGCGGCCCTGCACATCAAAGAAAAGCTGCGCGATTACGGCTTGAAAAAAGAGGACCTGCCTATCACAGCGGAAAATTCTTTTACCAAAGGCAGGAGCGACAACAACCCGCGAAAAATTAGCAAAGAGATCATCTTAAACCTATTAGGAGAAATATATTGAAAGCATTGATTTTAGCATCGGGAACGGCGCAGAGACTGAGACCGCTGACCGACAATCAGCCCAAGTGCCTGGTTAAAATAAACGGCGAATCTATCCTGGAACGGCTGCTCGAGCAATTTACCCGGGCAGGAATCGGGGCAGTAGTCATTACCACCGGCCCCTTTGAAGAACAGGTGCTGGAAGCCGTCGCACCTTTCCGGGCCGCATTAGACATCACTACGGTAAAAAACGAAATCTACGACAAAACCAACTATATCTATTCGATCTATAAAGCCAGGGAGGAACTAAAAGACGACATCCTGTTAGTGCACGGCGACCTGGTCTTTGCGGACCGGGTATTAACAAAACTGCTGCAATCGAAACACAAAAACAGCGTCATCGTAAAAAAAGACTTTCGTCCGCCCAAAGATTTCAAAGCCCGCATAAAAGATAACCGGGTGCTGGAAATTTCCACTAAAATCTCAGGGCCGGAGACTCATTTCCTGGCGCCTCTTTACCGCTTTGCCGCGGCTGATTTCCAGCTTTGGTCGGCAGGGATCGACGATTATATAAAGCGGCAAGAAGTGCACTGTTACGCTGAAAATGCGCTTAATGAACTGCTGCCTGCCGCTGTCGAGTTGAACCCGGTTTACATCGGGGAGGAGATATGCTTGGAGATCGATGATTTCGCCGACTTAGAAGAATGCCGGGCGCTGCTCGATCTCTCGTGAACTTTAAAGGGCTATTTTACCACGAAGAACACGAAGGGCACGAAGAAAAAGCGACATAGCCATCGTAGGAAAAAGACCCGCAGCGGTAAGCACGGGCCCGCAGCCCATAAACGTGGGCGAAACGATTTCCTCACGATTAAAAAATTCCCGGATCAGAAGTACAGGGTTCTTGATCTCTTAATCAGGGCTGTCTATAGAAAAAGCAGCGTCGCTGATATCTGAAACGGCTGTGCCCACCTCCTTAATTTTGATGGTATAGCCTTCGCCTGCCGCAGCGGTGCCGCCGTCGTGCTGGCCCACTGTCCAGGTATAAGAACCGCTGGAAGCATCGATCCCGGTTACTATGGTTCCTACCGCTGCGCCACTCTGCAGAAGGGTTATTTTAATATCTCCTACAACTCCGGCTGTTACGTCCCAGGTAATATTTTGGCTGGAGTTGAGCGCCCAGTGTTCAGCGCCGTTAGGCGTTAAAAGCCGGATAGTCGCCGCCACCGGGGTATAAAGATCGGAATCTACATTCGTCAATAGAGTCACATTGCAGTAGTCGGACATGTAATAGTTAACGCTGTCTCCTTTGGAAACCCCGATAGTGGGAGCAGTCTCCCAGGGCGATATATCGCTGTTGCCGCTGCCGTAATTGAACTGGACGCGGCCGTCATCGAACAGTACCAATTCAAAATTGACCGGTTCTCCGTCTTCATAGGTTTCAGCAACCCAGCGTATCACTAAGTTGGAGCCGTTTGCGGTAATGTATACGTCTTCCCCGGTTTGGGCGCTGCCGTCTGTTAATAAATCCGCCCAACAGGGAGCAATCCGCTTATTGGCGGCCAGTTTGGAGATAGTATTGTCGTAGTCGGTGTGGTCGCCGGTGTTATCGAAATCCACATACCCGTTGCTGCTGATGTATATGGTAGAACCGGCAGAGATGGTCTCTTTGAAATAGGGAAAATCAAAGGGAAGCGTGTAGGTAGTAAAGGCGTCATCTCTTTGAAATCCCTGGGCTGTTCCGGCTCCGGCAAAAGCATTGGTGATTTGCGATTCCGCATAGTAGTCTCCCTGTATACGGTTGAGCAGGTCGCAGAAATGGTATAAATCAATATGAGCGGTCTCATAGAACTCCTGGGATGACTGCCTTCTTTCCTCGATCCAGGAACCCGTCATAGAACTATAAAAATCAGCCAGGAATTCGTCCCAAACCGTATCGTTGGCAAAACCGATGTTCGTACCGTTGTAATCTGAACTAAAAGCGCCCGAAGTTTCCGGGAAATAGACGGCCAGGCCGTTGGCCCCGGGCCAGCCGCTGCCGTGCTGTTCATTGATTACCGTATTATTTACCTGGGTCATTACGTTTTGGGCGGCGCTTCTTACTGCCGCTTCATCGGTATTCCAGTTGTCTCTCATGCTCTGGGCAAAGGTGCTTATGGTACCGGCAAGGGTGCTCAAATTGGTCAAATCTAAGGCTGCCTGGGTATAATCATTCCCGTAAGAGGCGTAGTAGCGGTCTACTATGGCCGAACCTAATTGAGCCGCGGTCCAGGAGGGGTTGGCTGTTAAATCAGCCATGATGGTATTATAAGGCCAACCGGCAACCGGTTCCGTCTCTTCGGAACCTACCATCACCTGGCCGTAATCTTTTAGATCGTAGGCAACTTCCACCATGCCCATCAAACAGGCGTCAAATCCGATTAACTGGCCGCCGCCGCTGGAACTCATGGCGCTTTTCACTTCCGACATATAGAGGACGTCACCGCTGGTATCATCCCAGCATACAGCTTTAAAAATGATGTCTTTCTTTTTTTCATCCTGTCTATCTTTCCACAGCAGCTCTTTGGATTTCCGCCAGCCGCCGCCGTGGTTCCACAGGATGACCGCATAGTTCGTCGCCGGGAAATTGGCTTTGCTCCAGTTGACAAAATTTACCAATGTGGCGGGGTCTGCCATATTAATTTCTCCTAAGTCCTGGATGGCATTAGCTGCCGTGGGAGTCATACCGTTGGTAATATAATAACGTTTAGTGTCCGTCCAATCGTCATAGCTGCTATCATATCCACCGATGCGGTCGAACTGCACTACGATATTCACGTTCGCCGTGGACCCGACGGAAGCCATTTCTAAAAAGTCGTCGATGCCGTCTGGCTCCAGGTTATTGTCCGCATCTAAATAAACCATAAAAGTCCATGATTTAGGACTGCCTGTAGAAATTTCGAAAGCGGCGTCGCTGCTATCTAACACTGCTGTGCCGATCTCTTTGATTTTGATGGTATAGTCCGTGCCTACGAAGGCAGTGCCGGCGGCCAGTTGGCCTACAGTCCAGGAATAAGAACCGGCGCCGGGATTAACCCCGGTGGCAATCGTGCCCAGGGTTACGCCGCTTTGCAGCAAGGATATTTTCACATTGGCCGATAACCCGGATGCCACCCAGGTGATATTTTGTACGCTGCCCATAGCCCAGTCCTCACCGCCATTGGGTGAAGAAACGGTTATGGTGGGTGTAACCGAGGAAGAGAGTTGGAAAACGGCATCGCTGATATCCGCCACTATGGTGCCGACTTCTTTGATCTTGATGGTATAGTCGGTTCCCGCCACGGCTGCGCCGATGCTGTGCTGGCCCGCTGTCCAGGCATAAGAACCGCCGGCAGCATTAACCCCGGTGGCAATGGTGCCTATGGTTAAGCCACCTTTCAACAGGGTAATCTTCAGGGTTCCCGATACTCCCGATTGAGTCCAGGTGATGTTCTGCGGGCTGCCCAGGGTCCAGTTTTCGCCGCCATTGGGCGAAGTAACCGTAATGGTGGCTGGAACCGGTGAAGAGAGTTGGAAAACGGCGTCGCTGAAATCCGACACAGTTGTGCCTACCTCTTTGATTTTGATGGTATAGTCGGTTCCCGGCACGGCTGTGCCGATGCTGTGCTGGCCCGCTGTCCAGGCATAAGAACCGGCAGCGGCATTAACCCCGGTGGCAATCGTGCCGATGGCAGCCCCACCTTTCAACAAGGTAATCTTCAGGGTTCCCGACACTCCCGATTGAGTCCAGGTGATGTTCTGCGGGCTGCCCAGGGTCCAGTTTTCGCCGCCGTTGGGCGCAGTCACGGTTAGCGACGGCCCTGTCGCTGAAAGTTCAAACGCAGCATCGCCGATATCCGACACAGTTGTGCCTATCTCTTTGATCTTGATGGTATAGTCGGTACCCGGCACGGCAGTGCCGATGCTGTGCTGGCCCGCTGTCCAGGCATAAGAACCGGCGGCGGGATTAACCCCGGTGGCAATGGTGCCTATGGTTACGCCACCTTTCAACAGGGTAATCTTCAGGGTTCCCGATACCCCCGATGCAGTCCAGGTAATATTCCGCGCACTGCCCAGGGGCCAGACTTCGCCGCCATTGGGCGCGGTAACGGTTACGGAAGCGGTAAGATTAATAATGGCCGCATCCACCTGGATCCGGGGGATAGGGGTGACGTAACCGTCGCAAACGGAAGTAATGCCCACCCCGGTAGATTGCAGAGCAGCCAACACAGTGCTGACTGCCGCCGCGGGTTTGGCCTGTTTTAACAGGGCCCAGGCCCCGGTCACATGAGGCGCGGCCATGGAAGTGCCGCTCAAACTGGAATAGGCGGTATCGGAAGAGGCCATGGAAGAATAAACGCTGGAACCGGGAGCAAAAACCTCCTGCATGGTGGCGTGCCAGTTGTTGAAGCCGGATTCCGCATCCTCGTCGGTGGAAGAGCCCACGGAGATGCAGGTGGAAATACAGGCCGGGGCGCCCATAGACCCGCAGTAGCCGCTGTTTCCCGTAGATATGGCGGTAGCGATGCCGGCTGAACGGAGATTATCTATGGCTGTTTTCCTGAGATCGGTATCGCAGGCGGAAGAATAAGAACCGCCGCCGAGGCTCATGTTAGCCGCGGCGATGCTGTAACTGCCCCTGATGGAATAGACATAATCCAAACCGGCTGCCGAATCGGAACTCCAACTCATCACGCAGGTAGTACCCCCGCATACCCCGGCGGAAAATTTAGAAAAAACCTGTACCGCGATAATATCGGCGTCTTTGGCAACTCCGTGCATGCTGCCGTAACTGCCGGCGGCAATACCGGCCACATGGGTGCCGTGGTAGTAGCCGTTATAGGTACTGGCATGGGGTACGGCGGAACCGGCCCCGGTCATGGTGGAATTGCCGTTGGGACAGTCGCCCACCCCAGCGACGCCGTCTTCACCTTTGGCGTAGCAGGCTTCCACGAAAGTTTTACCGGTGAAAAACTGGTGGCTGCTGCGCACCCCGGTGTCTAAGATAGCCGTATACCAGCCTGACCCGGTATAGCCCATGGCCCAGGCAGTATCGGCCCCGATAACGCCTATCGTACCGTCCAGCCTGCTTTGGTCCGGTTCAGCAGGAGCATAAGTGCCGTCTTTTGCTGTATCGACGCCCTTTACCGGCAAGTCTATTTTGATAAGTTTGTCTTCTTCGATAGTTAGGACTTCCGGCAGCGATTCTAAAATCTTTAGGGCTTCCGGCGAAACACTCAAAGCCATATAGGGGATAGTCATATACGTGTGATTGACTTTGTAACCTGTTTCGCCCAGGCTGTATATTACCTCATCGCTAACCGCGGCGATGGCCTGCTGCAGTCCCATATCCGCGGCAGCGCCTCCCCAGGAAGCTTCTTTGCCCGGCTCCACGGTGCGGAACCGGGTTGAAGCGGCGGTTAACTCTTTTATCAGCGGTACGTTTAGTTTTACGATTACTTTAACGTCACCTTCACTGCCTGCTTTTCGGTGCAGGTTTTCAAAATTGGAATTGTTTTTTTGATTTACTTGTTTGTTATCGGCAGCAGCCTGTGCCAGGAAAAGGCATACCAGGAGAGCCGCCAAAATAGATAGAAATGACCTACCTTTCATTTTAAACCTCCTTAAAATTCTTTATATTTGATTAGACTCACAAAATGCGACTTTTTAACTTTTTATTTTCACGAAAATTATAACACTTTCTCAGCCAAATAACAACAGGTAACATGGTAACTCAGCAATTCTCTTTTTATCCATT
>JAGLSW010000545.1 GCA_023135565.1 Candidatus Aminicenantota bacterium
AAAGTTTGAACAAAACTTTTGTTAACTCGTTTTGCGGCAATTCGATCAGGATGGGCTAAATGCCCAGCAGCTTCTCGATCTCCGGGACAATCTCCGGGAAACGGGTAAAACCATGTTCACAGTTATCGAAAAAACGAATAGACGCCGCTCCGGGAAATAATCCCGGTATTTTTTTGTGATCTAAGATTTCATCGTCCTCAGCCAGGAAAAAATGGAGCAAATGGTGTTTGGAACCGCATGTTTTTGTTTTATCGTCCATTTTTTTTAGAGTGTCTAAGTACTCTTTCTTCCACTCGAAACTCTCACCGCTGTAGTAACGGTTGTTGATGCCCACGCATGCGGCCAGGGTAAACCAGGGCGTGATCGAAGGATTTATCAGCACAGCCGGGATGTCGTAACAGACCGCCGCGTAACGGGCGTAAAATCCCCCTAAACTGGAACCGATGACTAATCGCGGTTTTCCATTTTCTGCCGTGTGCCGCTCGAATAGTGCGACTATCTCTTCCGGGTTTACCGGCAGTGTAGGAGCAGTCATGGTGACGGCGGTATTTTTTTCTAAGTGTTTTTTGAGGTACTGCACTTTCCAGCTATTGCCGCTGGAAGCGAAACCGTGAAAATAAAAGATCATTTTTCTTTTCTTTTTCTTACTGTCACCAGTATATTGGCTGTGTCTACCTGGAACCGGGGAGGCGGATTGCCGTTTTTTTGCAGTTCTTGCCTGGCGACCTGGATGCCGACGCCGAAACGCTGCGCATAGCCTAAAACTTTCATGGCTTCCGTTAGGTGGGAATTGCGATAGTCGGTGACCCCCGGTTGACCGAAATTCTCTTTCGTGACCTGGCCGAAAGGTCCGCCGGGGTTGTGGATTTCGATGCGGTCGGAGAACCAGTAGACGCGAACCGGAGCGGCTGTGCCTTCATAGCTCCTGTGAAGAATCGCATTGCGGCAGAGCTGCTGGAGAGCCGGTATGGAGTAATCGGAGCGCCGTACCTCGATAGGGCCGGAAGTAATCGACGCAGAGACGTTATTGTTGGCTTCCAGGACGTCGTCCAAACGCCCCAGTAGTTGGCTTAAGGGCCCGGTGATCTCTTTTTGGCTGCGAATAGGGTCGGTGAGTTCCGTTCCTTCGAGGCGCAGGAATTGGATATATGCGCCGGGAATAAAGCGGCGCGGTTCTTTGCCGGTCACCAATAAACCGAGGATGGTGGGAATACCCTCGGGAGTCAGGAAACGCAGTGATTTTAATTGATCTTCTAAAGTGCGTTTATTTTGTTCCAGCACATCCGGTGCCACGGCATTGGGCAGGTAGAGGCGCTCAAAAAGTACGAGATCGAAATCATTTATAGAAGCGGTGGGTACCGGCAGGATATCGAAAGGTAGGTCCAGGGTACGCCGCCGTTCCGCCAGTCTCCGTTCTTCCTCCGGTGTGGCAATGGCCCGCCGCGAACCGACTCTTATATATGTCCGTCCCCGGAACCGGATCGGCGGGGCTATCGAAGGCTGTACCAGGACAACAGCTAAATCGCAGCCGTTCAGGGTACGCTTCTGGACAACTATGGATGGAAGCGGTTGTATAAGGCCGTCGTCTCGCATTGTAGAAAGTTTGAGCAGCAGGTCGTCGGTAATCGGGATGTTCGCACAGGAACCGTCGTCGTTAACCCCGATAAATATTACGCCCGGTTTGCCGTGTCCCGGTATATCGTTGGCAAAAGCGCAGATAGCTTCACGTACCCGGTCCGGTTCCGAGAGGGAGGCTTTACGTTCCGCCCTGTCCGATTCTACGTCTGAGAGTAAAGTTAGCAGTTCCTGGTCGTTCATTTTTGTTCCCGTGGTATATAATAATAGAATATATATAATATGTCAAGCTGCCGCCTTGTAAGTGTTCAGTTTTGGAAAAAAAATTCA
>JAGLSW010000546.1 GCA_023135565.1 Candidatus Aminicenantota bacterium
AACAAGACTTGACCCCATTCTTGTTTTCTTCAAATCGTTCAAAGTTTATGGGGCGCTATAACGATTGTATCACGACTATAAATATTGTCTCAAATTCAACAAAACGGGAATGAACTGTTTGGGTGGGGTCCGATTTATTCAAAACTGAACACTTACCCGGATTTTTATTGCGAACCATTTTTTATTCTGCTATAATGATTTCTAAAAAAATGCATGCGTGGGAACCCTGTATAAATAATGATATGGGGGTATTTTAAATTCTAATTCTAAAGGAGGATGTAATGAAACAATTATCTATGCGCAGTAAAATCTTTTTACTATGTTTTGTTTTTCTAATCGGCGGCCTGACCCTGTTGGCCCAAGAACAATTAACCTATCAACTGCCGCCTAAAGAAATCGTCGAATTGGTAGACAACAGGGGTAATCCTTATGTGCGCGTCAGCCCGGACGGTAAAACTTTGTTGATAATCGAACCGGCGGCGCTGGCTTCGATAAAAGAGGTGTCGCAGCCGGAACTAAAACTGGCCGGGCTGCGCATCAACCCGCGAACTAACGGACCCAGCCGGGGCCGCTATTACAAACGGATAACATTTAAAAATCTCAAAAAATTGAAGGAAATTCCCATCACCGGCTTGCCCGAAAACCCGCAAATTTCTAATACGTCGTGGTCCACTGATGGGCGGCGCCTGGCTTTTACCCTGACCCGGGACCAGGGCGTAGAACTGTGGGTGGCCCATGTCAAAGACGGTAAAGCCGAAAAATTAACCGGCGCTATTGTGAACACTTCCATGTTAGTGTATCGGGCTTTCGACTGGCTCCCCGATAGCAAAAGGCTTATATTCGCCTCCGTGCCAAAAGATAGAGGCGGCCCGCCGGTAAAAGACCCGGTGCCCAAAGGTCCGGTAGTACAAAGCAATACCGGGAAAAAAGCCCCGGTGCGCACCTACCAGGACCTCTTGAAAAATAAACACGCTGAAGAACTATTCTCTTATTACGCCACCAGCCAACTGGCAGTGGTTGACTTAGAAAAAAAGCTAACCCCCCTCGGTAAACCGGGGATTATAAACGATTTCTCCTTCTCTCCCGACGGCAATTACATCAAGGTAGAGGTTATTCAAAAACCCTTTTCCTACTCAGTGCCTTTTTACAAGTTTCCCTTCAACGTGGAAATTTGGGACAGCAGCGGGAACCTGATAAAAACCATGGCAAAGATACCCCTGGCCGACGATGTTCCCAAAGGATTCGATGCAGTGAGGAAAGGCCCCCGTTACTTTACCTGGCGCGGCGACGCAGCGGCTGTTCTCTACTGGGCGGAAGCGCAGGATGGCGGAGACCCGGCCCAAAAAGCCGAAATAAGAGATAAGGTGTTTTTCCAAAAAGCGCCTTTTACCGGCAGCGTCCGGGAAGGGCCCGCACTAAAATATAGGTATGGGGGCATTAGGTGGGGAAGCGGGAAGTTAGCGATCCTATACGAAATATGGTGGAAAACCAGGAGAGAGAGAAGAGTGTTATTGCAGCCCGATTTCCCGGGGAAAGTGCCGCGGCTCTTAGTAGACCGCTCCTGGGAGGACCTTTACAACGACCCCGGTTCTTTTGTAATGATACCGGGTAAGTCAGGCCAGCGCCTGCTCTTAACCGCCGATAACGGACGCAGCCTCTATTTGGTAGGCCGGGGCGCATCCCCCCAGGGGGACCGGCCTTTTTTAGATAAATTCAACTTAGAAACCAAAAAAACGACTCGCCTGTGGCGTTCGAAAGCCCCTTATTACGAAAACATTCCTTCGGTTTTCGATATCAAAAAACACAAAATTTTAACCCGCCGCGAATCCACAAAGATTCAGCCCAATTATTTCATAAGGAATCTTAAAACCGGCAAATTAAAACAGGTCACTCATTTTCCCCACCCCTATCCGAAATTAAAAGATGTAGAAAAACAACTGATAAAATACAAAAGAGAAGACGGCGTGGATTTGAGCGGCAAACTCTACCTGCCTCCCGGTTATAAAAAAGGGGACGGCCCCCTGCCGGTGCTGATGTGGGCTTATCCTCAAGAATTTAAAAGCAAGGCTGCCGCGGGGCAGGTTACCGATTCACCTTACCGGTTTTTAAGCCTTTGGTGGGGGGCTGTCGAGATGTGGGTAACGCAGGGTTACGCGGTTTTCGATGATCCCGGCATGCCCATCGTAGGCGAAGACGAAAAAGAACCCAACGATACTTTTGTAAAACAATTGGTAAGCAGTGCCGGGGCAGCCATCGACAAGCTGGTTGAAATGGGAATTGCCGATAGGAAACGGGTTGCCATCGGGGGTCATTCTTATGGGGCTTTTATGACCGGCAATTTATTGTCACATTCGCGGCTTTTTGCTGCCGGAATCGCCCGCAGCGGCGCCTACAACCGGACATTAACGCCTTTCGGTTTCCAGAGGGAGGAACGCACCCTGTGGGAAGCCATCGACATATATATCGCCATGTCTCCTTTTATGCACGCCCATAAGGTCAAAGACCCGATCTTATTGATACACGGCGAAATGGACAATAATTCCGGTACCTTTCCTATCCAGAGTAAACGGTACTATCATGCCTTAAAAGGTCATGGAGCCACTGTAAGGCTGGTTATGCTCCCCTTTGAAAGTCACGGTTATAGGGCCAGGGAGTCGGTGCTGCACATGTTGTGGGAAACCTACAACTGGTTGGAAAAATATGTGAAGAACAAGTAATAGTACCCAGGAAGAACTATTAGGGCTCAGGATGAGCTCATCCTGAGCTCTCTTGAGTTCCTCCTGAGCTCTCTTGATCTCCTCTTGAGACCTACCGCACTCCCCTGTAGCCTGCTTTTACAACGTCTTTTACTGTTTTAAAAGGCCGGGGCGGTTTCAAATAGCGGCCCAGGAAATTATAGATATCGAGCCTTACTTTTTTTGCCAGTTTGGTATCCATGCGGTCGAAACTGTGACCTCCCGGCGCTTTATCGAATATTTTGTATTCGAATTTTTTGCCGTAGGCTTTCAGGGATTTGATTAGATGCTCGACTTCCAGGACGTTTACGTCGTCGTCTGAAGTATTGGTATAGATGAGCAGGGGAGTTTGCAGTTTTTCGGCATTCCAGGCCGGGGAACGGCGGCGGTATTCGGCTACGTTTTCATTGGCTGTTTTGCCGATGTGGAAGGGAGCTGAATACAGTTTGCGGTAGTTGTCGGTCATATAGCCCATGCGGGAAATCAAGTCGCTAACCGGTACGCCGGCATATGCCACCTTGTAGTTTTTGGGGTAATTAAAGATGTTCATCAGGGAGATTAAGCCGCCGTGACTCCAGCCCAGGATACCCACCCTGTTTTTATCGAGAAAATCATAGTTGTCCAGCATATACTGCCTGGCGGCATTGACGTCATCCACTTCCAGGCCGCCGTAATCGATCAGTTCGTATATTTTCCTGCCGTACCCGGTGCTGCCCCTGTATTCCGGGGCTATCACTACGTAGCCCTGGGCCATTAGTTCGCGGATAATGTGAGTATAATAAGTGGTAAAATTGCTGTGTACGCCGCCGTGGGGAAATACCAGCAGGGGGTATTTTTTGTCGTAATTCATTTTGCGCGGGATAAACACGTAGGAATAAAACTTAACGGGATTTTTGGCGCCCATGGCGGTGGGATTTTCGACGACCCCCGGGGGCGGCCCCACATGGCGAACCTTGTCGATATAGGCGATATCTTCTACTTTGTGATACCATAAAACATCATCTATACCCTTTTGCAGTTCATCTAAACGATGTCTGAGACTGTCGAAACGCTGCTTCAACAGTTTGTATTCTTTGTCTTGCCCGTTGTCTGCCGCGCTTTCAGCGCCGGGAAGAATCCTTAAGAAAAATAAGAGAGAAAGAGATAAAGCGGTGATAATTGCCCATTTTCTTTTATTAATCATAGTTGGCCTCCAATAAATGTATATTATCCTGGGAAATTTTGCAGGAAAACAAATTTTTTTCGTTCCTGTTGTCTCTTCTGCGCAGGGTGGGGCCGCCGGCCCCTTGATGAAACTATAATATACCTTTTTTTCGTTCAAAATTCAACCCCGCATCAGCTCATCTCCTGTTTTATTTAACGTTCGTTTTCCTACTTATTTGTGGATATGTGCCTGGTCCGCTTTTGAGCTGCCTGCGCCTACTTAAACTCGGGCAAATACACCGATGAGTTCAAAGCAAACTCCCCATGATACTCGATCTTCCGCTTAAAAATGCGGATCATCTTTGCCCGGTCTATTTTGTCTTTCCACAGTGACAAATCCTTGGGGGGATTATCTTTCGTCCAGTGGATATATAACAACTCGTCCGCGGTCAACATCAAACTCTCATTGGAACGGCACCGGGCGCACAAAATGCCCCTGAAATCGGTTCTAAGCCATACTCGCTCCGGTTTCTCCCGGTAACAGTTGTGACAGATGAAGGGGTTAAACATCATCCCTTCGAGCCTGAGTATCCAGGTTAAAAAATAAAGCAGTATCATCTCTATTGCCGTACCGGCAGCCCTGCTCCGCAAAATCGCATGAACCAGCTTATATATTCGTTTATCCTTGTGATTATATGGGACAAATTTTAGTAATACTTCCGCCATTAGATAAAAATAAAATATATTCTCCGGCTGCGATACGATATTAAAATAACTTTCCAGGATTTCACCTTTGGAAATGGTGATAAATTCTTTATCTTCCTGCCAATAATAAACAAACTCTCCTTCGGTGAATAGTTCGAAAAGCGAACCGAACCGGTTCCTTACTTTTTTAGAACCGGGCGCCATGGCTTTCAGTATCCCCCTGTCCGCGGTCAAAAGGTGTACTAATTGATCCTGTTCTTTTAAAGGTTGTCCCCCCAAAACGAAAGCCTGGGTGGTGGCATAAGGCATGACAACTTCCCGGGGTTAGAGCATTAATATGGTTGCCAGACCCAAAAAAGCCAGCAGCCCCATGACGTCGGTAATCATGGTTACGATCATTCCCGAAGCTAAGGCCGGATCGAATTTCAACCTTTTGAGGGCCAGGGGGATCAGGGTTCCCATCAGGGCGGCCAGGAAAAGATTAAAAATGATGGCTGAACCGAATATAAGACCGATTATCCACTTATTATAAACCAGGGAAGTGACCAGACCCGCGACCCCGGCAATGGTAATACCGCTGCCCACACTGACGGCTAATTCCTTAAATAATATCTTTTTAGACCTTTTCCATTCAAGATTACCGATAACGATCTCCCTGACCATTATAGCTACAGTCTGGTTGCCCACAATCCCTCCTAAAGCGGGCACAATATGCATCAAAACGGCCAGCAGGAGAAATTGCTGGATGGTGCCCTGGAACATGTAAACCACAAAGGCCGACATAGAGGTGGTAAATAAACTCATAAAAAGCCAGGGCAGCCTTTTTTTCAAAGATTCACCGGTGCTTAAATCGATGCTGTAGTCCTCGGTAACACCGGCCAATTTATATATATCTTCGGTTGCTTCGTTCTGGATAATGTCGATAACGTCATCCACCGTAACCACTCCTACAAGTTTGTCGGTTTCATCGGCAACGGGTATTGCCAGGAGATTGTAATTGGCTACTACGGCGGCTACTTCTTCCTGGTCGGTAAAAGCATCCACTTTATATACATCCGGGTTCATAATGTCTTTCAGTTTCATTTTGGCGTTAACCAGGATCAATTGTTTCAGGGAAATCACCCCTTTTAACCGCTGTCCATCATCTATCACGTAAAGATAGAAGGGCACTTCGACTTCATCGGCAGCCAGTTGAATGGCGGATATGGCGTCACTGGCTGTGGTGGACTCATTTAAAGCCAAAAAATCGGTAGACATAATTCTACCGGCGGATTCTTCAGGATAAGCCAACTGCTCCTGGATTGCTTTCGATTCCTCTCGACTCATCTTTTTGAGAATCTCATCCTGGAGTTCCTCCTCGAAAAGAGAGATCAAAGAGGATGCATCGTCTGAAGGCAGGGCCTCGAGGACAGCCACGATCCGGTTTAACTCTAATTCGGAAAGCAGACCCACTGCGATTTCCGGTTTGATTTCACTAATGATTTCGGCGAATTTGGTTACTCCCGGTTCTTTTTCGAAGTAGAGTTGGATGATGATATTCCTTTCCTGGTCGCTTAAATGCTCGATTAAAGTAGCAATATCCGCATAGTGGATTTTTTCCAGGGCATTCCACAGGTGGCCTAAAGTTCTCAATTTTATAAACTGTTTCGTAAATCTTAATAATTTTTCTAAGGCTGCCTGTTTCATATGTTAATTTAACACAGAAATGAAAATGGCGCAATACCTTTGGCTAATATTTCGTGAAAGTTGGTTAAAAAATAAGGCTTTTTGGACAAACTGGTCGAAAATGAAACTCCCAGGCCCCTTATAGGGTGCGGACGCCGTCCGCTTTGTGAAAGTTTGTTCGCCCGGGCTGCTATTGTTCCAGGACTGCTTTCCCGGTTGCCGTCTTTATAACAACCTTCGGGACAGAGCTGCCCCGCTTAAAAGATTTGATAAGATACTTCTTGCCATATGCAAAGGTCTCTTCCTCTTTTTCAAATTCAAAAGGGGAAACGATCTTACCGACACCGGCCCGGGCGCGAAACTCGAAATGCCCTTTTACCGGGTTCCCGTTGTAATCCAGGACGGCATTACCGGAAGCCGAGTCTAACACAAGGTCATAATCCGGGCTTTTAGAAAGTTTCACATAAATGTCGCCGCTGACCGCTTTAAAGGAACTCTCGCCCCTGATGTCTAAATCGGATGCTTCAAGATCACCGGCTATACAGGAGGCATCGAAATCTCCACCGGCATCCGCTAATTCCATGTCGCCGCTGCTAACTTTCAACGAGATCGAACCATCTAAATCTTCAGCTTCGATTTCACCGCTGGCCGACCTGAGCCTGATCTCACCGGACAGTTTTTTTACTTTGACGTCTCCTGAGAGGGAGCTCAAGTCGATTGTACCGCTGTGATCTTTTACTTTTATATCGCCGTAGGAGTTCCTCAACTTCAGCTTACCGCGGCAGCCGCCGGCAGAAATTTCTCCCACGCAAGTGGTGGCTGAGATGTCGGATATTAATCCTTCTATCGAAAAACTCCCGGCTGCGGAATTAAAGTCGATGACTACATTATCGGGAACAGCTACCTGCCAGAGAGCAGCGTCGGAACCGGGAAGTTTCTCCCGCAAAAACAAGGTGTCGTCTTTTTCCTCGAACACGGGTTTAGCTAACTTGCCGATAGTTTCTAAGCTTTCGATGGGCAGCTCGATGGGTAGATCCTTCGGCAGTTTAACCTCGGAATCGGAATAAACCACGTGCACTTTAATTTCTCCTTCCTTGCCTTTTACTATTTCGCAACTGCCGGTGATGGTATAAATTTTGACGTATTTTTTGACTTTAAAGGTCTTTGTTATCTCTTTTTTTTCAGCGGCATAAAGTCCCGGTAACAAGACTGCGAAAACCAGTGCTGCGATTAATGTGCGTTTCATTACGTTTTTCATTTTCTTGTCCTCCTACTTTTACATCCGGGGTGTGGGGCGGCTGCTAATTGCTTTTTTTCAAGTAGATGTTGCCGTTTACGGTTTTGATCTCGATCTTGTGTTTACCGCCTTTGATCACAGCTTTGCCGTAGATAGATTTCCGCGGACTGCCGCTGCCGAAATCCCAATGATCGGAAACTTTCTCCTGTAGATCAAAATCACTGCTGATTTTATACTTTTTACTGTTCTTCTTAGTAAAAATTAATTCGATATCTACGTCCATGGACAAACCCGGGGGAACAATTAGGACGATATCGCCTCCCATGGAAGAAAGCGTCACATCGCGTTTTCCCCGGTCCAGATCGCCGGTCATGGTAACTTTGATATTGCCGCCCATAGTGGTGGCTTTTACCCAACCGTCTACAGCGCCGATCTCGATGTTTCCACCCATGGTTTTGGCGGATACGAACTTTTTGGCCGAACGAATATGGATATTACCGCCCATGGTATGCAGTTTCGCTCCTTCCGGGGCATCATTCACATTGAGAGAACCGCCCATGGTAGAAAGATGAACCGCTTTCCCGGTAGATTCCCCACCGCGGGACTTTACATTCTTATAAACCACATTACCGCCTAAAGACGTGCCTTTCACGTCACCGGTCACATTCTCGAACAGCACCCTGCCGCCGTAGGTTTTGAGCCGGCCGTCGATATCGGAATCCTGCAGCACAATTTCACCACCCATGGTCTTAAAATTAATTTTTCCTTTCAACTTACCCAGGTCTAAATCACCGCCCATGGTCCTGCCGCTGATATCGCCCGCGATGTTGTCGATGGTAACTGCGCCGCCCATGGTCTTCAACTCTAAGTCATACTTAACCGGTACCAGGACTTCTAAAACAGGACTCTTAGCCTTTTGCGCCCGGCGGCGGGACTCGATCTTAATCCCGGCAGCGGTTTCCCTGAACTCGAAATCCCAATCTTTTGCTTCCGTGTCTTTATAAACGACTTTTATCGACACTAATTTACGATCCCAACCGCTTATTTTAATGGCGCCGCCGCTTTTGAGATTCACTGCCAACGTTTCGCCTTCCGCCGCCTTAAACTCTTTTTCTATGGTTTCGTCCGGCAGCAGGGGAACAACAACCAAAAAAATAATTAATAACAGCAGTATAATTTTTCTCATTATGTCAAACCTCCTGGAAACCTGTGGCATTCCAACCTTATATTACACAAAAAAAATCTATATTTCGCCCGGAATTGAAATTTAGTACATTACAAAAGTCCCGGATTGTAATTTTGAATACTACTTCTTTTTGCCGAAAAAAGAAAAACGCTTTTTTTCCGCATCCGCCCCGGTGATTTCTAAAAGTTTTTTCCTGGACAGGTCGTGGTCCGGGTTGATCGACAGCGCTTTCCTGAAAAATCCTTCCGCCCGTTTCAGGTGTTTCTCGGAATAAAAGAGCAGCCCTAAAGCAGCATAAGCTTCCGCATTCCAGTGCTCTAATTCGATGGCTTTTTGGAGATTCTTCTCTGCTATCCGCCTCATGGTAGGTATATTAATCTGGCATAACCCCAACAGCAAATAATAGGAAGCTTTCTCATCACCGAGCCTTACCGCTTGCTCGAGCAGCGCCTGGGCTTCCCAGAACTTTTTTTGGCCATAGAGAGTTTTAGCTTTCCGGTACAACATCCTGGCCTTTTCGATCATTTTTTCTTTGATGCTTTCGTCGGCGTCCCCACCTTCAGGGCCGTTCATGTCGTACTCTCGCCTTTTAATATCATCGCTCAGGATTTCATAGGCTTTATTTATTTCAGAAAAGACAAAATTCGATTTTTCTTTGATGTCCGGGTCCGGGGCCTGGGAGACCCTATCAGGATGATATTTTTTAGCAAAGCGGAAATAAACCTCTTTTATGTCTTCGCTGGAGGCACTGCTTTTAAGACTGAATAACTCATAATAATCGTATTGACCCGACCTGACCTTTTCGTGTAATCGCATCATCTCTTCTATATTTTTATTAAGGTCCCGGTCAACCTGGACATCCACAAACTCGACTACACTTAAAAGAAAAAGTAATACTACATTTTTCCAGTAAACATCCTCCTCCATCTTCAATTCCGCGATGATCGTCTCATTGGGTTTGTTATCAAAATTTGACAACAGTTGAGAAAAATGGAAGATTTCTTTGGGTAAGGCTTTTTTAATAGATTCGGAGAGACGACCTAATTTAGGGGTTTGATAATAATATCTATTCCTGAAATAGGCCGTATTTTTCATTTTTTTTATTCCTTCAACCATTACCCCCGGCAGTTCCACTTTAAAATTAGAGTCGGCCGGCACCTGCGGCGCCTGGGAGATGAATTCCCATTCCCCGGAGTTCAACGTAAAAGTAGAGGTGGCAATAGTCTTGATCTGGAAAAGAAGAGCCAGAAATAAATCCCGTTGTGTGACGATATTTTCTTCTACTAAAATTTTCCCTACCTTGCCATCTTTCCCATCCAGGAGTTTATTTAAGTTCCAGAATTGAGCCGGATTGATTTTGCCGATTTTGAATAGTATCTCACCCAATCGCTCCTGGATGACGTTGGTCCTGGCAAAGATCAAATCTCCCCGGACAAAAAAGAGTCTCTTTTCAAGCTTTTCATTCCGGACTCTTAATTCACCCTGGATTTTTTCCTTGTAAATTTTCTTTAGCATCAAGGGTACCGGATATTCAATGATTCTGTTAGCCATTTTTTTCCTTCGAAAAAATTTAAGATATTATACTACTACAATCCTATTTATTTTTCAAGACTTCATTCAAAAAAAATTCTACTTTACTATCTTGCGATGAAACGTTACTTCACCCTTTGCCGGCTCCCCGGGCCGCGGGTTTTTTCAAGACTTCATTCAAAGAAAAGAGGGCGGCGTTCTCAGCCGCTGAGGGGGCCGGGAGAAAAAAAATCGCCGATATGAAGGAAAAGTATGCTTTTTTCCTGATTTTTGCCTGGTATTCACAAAAAAGGCTTGACAAAAGCGCATTTTTGTTTTATTAAGAAGATGTTATGTTTAACCGGCAAATAGTTAGCAAACGAATTTTGGAGGCAAAGATGAAAAAAATATTCTGTTTATTTATCCTCGGCTTGATGTTCATGAACCTGACGCCCCAGGAAGATAAAAAAAAAGAGACTCAAGAGAAAGAGAAAATACCTTATAGTTTAGCGTCAGCTCATGCTTATAATAGCATGAGCCTGATTATAGGGGATACCGACCTGGTTTGCTCCTACTTCATAACCAGTGGAGTGAGCGAGGAGATTCGTGTTATCGGCGCGCAGGAGATGGACCTGGGTAGGATTTCCTACTCCAAATATGATGAACTTTTTATAAATAAAGGTGCGCAAGACGGTATAAAAGAAGGCGAAAAGTATTCACTTATCGGCAAAGGCCGGAATATCCGGCATCCTTTTACCGGGAAAAAGCTCGGTTACTATTATGTCAGGAAATTCCGGGCCACGGTCACTGCCGTATTCGAGAAAAAGTCGGTTATCACTTTAGGCGAGGGCTGTTTTCCCGCATATATAGGCGACATTGTAGTTCCCTTTGAAAAAGGGGAAGAAATCAAGAAACAATTAATGCCTTACGATAGGGTCCGGCTGCCCGATTCCCCTGTGGTAGGCCGGGTAATTCTTTCAAATATTTTCATGGACATCAACAGGGATAATTCGGGTCCCGAGTGCTACATATCTATAGATATAGGCAATGCTTTCGTTTCAATTGGAGATTACGTAGTGTTTTGTAAGTATTTTAAAAACCGCGATCTTCCTAAGCTAATCATCGGCAGCGGTGTGGTTATCAACGCCCAAAATACCAGTTCCACCGTCAGGATTTTAGATTCATCCAACCCGGTTGAAATAGGGGCATATGTATATTTACTGCCCGAAACAGGAGAGAAGAGAATCGGTGCGGATGAAGCTGTCCCCACGGTAGATGCCACCGGGGATACCGGGCCGAGGCCTATCGGGGAAGGAGAGGACAGCTTCGAGTTCAGCGTCCTATTCGACATCAACGAGAAAACCCCCGATCCTAAATATATGACCGAACTAAAAAAAATAAAGGAATTTATCGACCCCAGGTCCCGATATGTGGTCATATTGAGAGGATATTCCTGCAGCATCGGCGGATTGGAATATAATCTAAAATTATCCCAGGAAAGAGTTGAGAACATAAAAAATATACTGGTGAACGAGTTGAATATAAATAAGGATTTTATCGAAACCTATTATTACGGAGAAAAGAATCCTCCTTTCGACAACACCAGTGAAGAGACAAGGAGGAAAAATAGGTCGGTAAATGTCCAGGTAATAGGGAAAAAATGAAAAAGTTAATTTTGTTTTCCGTTTTTTTGTTAGCGGGCATCCTATCTTTTCCCGGTCTGACTGCCCATGCTCAGGAACAAGAAAGCGACCTGGTAAAATTAAAAAAGCAAGAGGAAGAAAGAAGGAAAAAATTAAAGCAGCCAGGTAAAACCATAACCAATGAGGACCTGGAAAAGTACGCCGTTCCTAAGAAAAAGAGTACCGCTGCCACGAAGTCGAAGAGCGGCGGCACCACTGCCGGCACAACTAAAACGACTAAAAAAACCGGGAAAAACAAACCGGCCCCGGTACCTAAGAAAAAAGTAGAGAAGCCGGATCCCAAACAGACAAGGGAATATTGGCAGCATCTCAAAAACAAGATAGAGACCAAATTAGCGGGGATAAAAGAGCAGGTAGAAAAAGACCAATTAGAATTAAACCGGCTTCATAACGCCTTATTCAATGCCCCTTTGCCTGTAGAGGAGGCAAAGCTGAAGACGCAGATCACTGAACTCACCCGGTCGCTGGAGACGAACAAGATGAGGTTAAAGAATATCCAGGAGGAATATGATTCGCTCCCGGAGCAGGCCAGGAAAGCCGGGGTTCCACCCGGTTGGGTCAGGTAGTTAGCAGCAGCATTACGCAGTTAGTACGCAATAAAAATAAAAAGATAGAAGCGCACTTTTTTTGAAATCGGTATTTGAATTCTCAGGTATAATAGTGTAAAATATAGGTCGGAGGCAAAAATGGTTGAAAAATACGGTGTTGTTTTCTTCTGGGATGAGGAATATAAGGGATACGTTGCCGAAGCCGTTGGACTTCCCGGCTGTTTCAGCCAGGGTAAAACCATGGAGGAAGCGATTGAAAATATTAAAGATGCAATTAAAGGATACCTATATGTAGAACAAAAAAATAAAAGGTTATTAGATTATACAGTCCCCAAAAACTATTTTCTCGGAGAAGTTTCGGTTGGGTAGATTATCGAACATTTCAGGCAAAAAAGCTGTAAAGGCATTAAAAAAAGTCGGTTATCGTATGGATCATCAAACTGGAAGCCACATGATTTTAAGTCATAATGAACGACAAACAATATCCATACCGGCCCATAAGGAACTCGCTCCGGGACTGCTCCGAGGCATCATTCGCAGCAGCGGAATTACAGTTGAAGAATTTTTGAAATTTTTGTAAGCTGTTTTTTAGTAAAAACAGGAGGGAAAATGCACCCCGTAATCGAATGGAAAAACGACAAAGTGATTATGATCGACCAGAGGGCCCTGCCCTTAGAAGAAAAATTTATCGAACACAGCCACTATACCGAAGTGGCCAAAAGCATCAAAGATATGGTGATTCGCGGCGCACCGGCCATCGGCGTAGCGTCTGCCATGGGCATAGCCTTAGGCATATTGAATGCCGGGGAAAATTATGAAAACGAATTCGACAACATCATCGAAACTATCACCTCTACCCGGCCTACGGCAGTCAACCTGTTCTGGGCAGCCGAACGGATGAAAAAGGTGTTTGCCGAACACAAACACGATTCCCAACTGTTAAAAGAAAAAATGGTCCGGGAAGCAGTTACCATCGACCGGGAAGACGTAGAAATAAACAAAAGAATCGGCGCCAACGGCCAGGCGCTTTTAAAATCCGGGCAGAGGGTTTTGACCCACTGCAATGCCGGCGCCCTGGCCACAGCCGGGTACGGTACGGCTTTAGGCGTCATCAGGGCGGCAGTGGCAGAGGGCAAAAAGATAGAAGTGGTAGCTGATGAGACGCGCCCTTATCTCCAGGGTGCCAGGCTGACGGTCTGGGAATTGCAGCAGGACAATATTCCCGTTAAACTTATAACCGACAACATGGCCGGTCACCTGATGTCTAAAGGTCTAATAGACGCAGTGGTTGTCGGAGCCGACCGCATTGCAAATAACGGTGATGCCGCCAACAAGATCGGCACTTATTCCGTAGCCATACTCGCTGATTACCATAAGATTCCTTTTTATGTGGCCGCACCGGTATCTACTATAGATTTTTCCATAAGCTCGGGAGAGGAAATTTCCATCGAAGAGCGGGACAAAGAAGAGGTGACCAACTTTATGAACCAGCGCACGGCGCGACCCGAAACCGAAGTTTATAATCCTGCGTTCGATGTCACCCCGCACCGGCTGATCAAAACGATTATCACGGAGAAAAAAGTGCTCTATCCCGATTTCAAGAAAGAGATCGCCAGCCTGAAAGAATAGAAGTTCGATTCTTACCAAATAACGTGAGGATAGTAATTTGTAATAAGTTGATCTTTTGTCACAATGGAGAGTTCTTTTAGCTCCGCTGTGGCTACAATCGTCCTATCGGCAGGGTCGGGGTGATCCCAATCGAGAGAAAGATTCCTCATCCAGATATTCTCATCGACTGCGGCGATTTCCAGGGTACGCAGTTTTTTTAACCTCTCTACATACTCCTCCAGGCTTTTTCCTATATCCAGTTTCCCTTTTTTTATCTTAATCCCGATCTCCCATATCGAAATAGAAGAGATCAACGCCCCTTCATAGATAATCCTTTCGCACGCTTCACTTGCTTTCCGGGAAAGTTTCCGCGGATACAGGGTCCACCATAAAAGAGCATGAGTATCCAACATTATCATGGCTTACACCTCGCCCCATTCATCGGTTTCAGGGGTTAATATATCATCGTAATATTTTACTTTTCCCCGCATATCGGCAAACACTTCAGCTACATCTTTTTTGTCCCCAATTGGAATCACCTTTAGAACCGGCGCTCTATTATTCGTTACGATAAGTTCCTCCCCGGTTTGCTCTACCCGGCGGAAATATTCGAGCATTTTTGCTTTTAATTGACTTTTCGATACTGTAATCATAGTAACCTCCGCAAAATATGACCATAGTCATGACTATGATAACATAGTTTTTATAGGAATTCAACTTCCTATGATACTTTTTTCTTTCCGGGCATTTTTTTCACTCTATAGGTTGGGGTCGCCGACCCCTTGTGATATAATGTATTAGTCTAATATCCTTACAAATAGATACGAGAAAAAGGTATAATGAGCAAAGAAAAGAAAAAATTTTATGCAGTTGCCCGCGGACACGAACCGGGCATTTACAGCCAATGGTTCGGCGAAAAGGGCGCTGAAGCCCAGGTGAAAGGTTTCCCCGACGCACGCTATAAGGGATTCACGACCCGGCCCGAAGCGCAGCAGTGGTTCGAAACAGTCCGGCAGGGGCGGGACCCGGCGGACGCCCGTTCAAACGGAACGCAGGCGGACCTGTTTCCCGGCCCCGGCCCCGGCCCGGAACCGTCATCCGCCAAAAGAAAAAAAACGCAGCCCAAAAAACCACAGAGAAAAATCGCCGCCGCCCAAGAACTTAAAGCAGGTAAAGTGATTGTTTATACCGACGGCGGCTGTATCGACAATCCCGGCCCCGGCGGTTATGGAGTGGTTTTGCTGCAAGGCAAAGATAGGCAAGAATTATCCGGCGGATTCCGGCGCACCACCAACAACCGCATGGAACTCACTGCCTGCATCGAAGGCTTAAAAACCCTCAAAGAAACAAGTACGGTTGTGCTTTTCAGCGACTCTAAATATGTAGTCAACGGCATCGAGAAGGGCTGGGCCAAACGTTGGCGCAGGAACGGCTGGAAAAGAAGTATTAAAGCCGCCGCGGAGAATGCCGATTTATGGTCGCAGCTATTAGAACTATGCGAAAAGCACCAGGTCGAATTTTCCTGGGTGAAAGGTCATGCCGGTAACCCCGGGAACGAGCGCTGCGACGAGCTGGCCACCCTGGCCTCCCGTAACGAAAAGAAGCAGCTTCGGGATACTGCTTTCGAGACCGGCAAAACCACACTGGTCAATGATAAAACCCTCTTCTCATAAGCGGGCGCGTACCCGCAGCCAAACACACCCCGTCCCGCCTGCGATGTGCCGCAAAAAAATGAAGAAAGCGGCACAACACGGCGGTCCACCCCTCTCAAGAGGGGAATTGGGCCGGTCAATCAATATTCGCTTAAAATTCTCAGAAACGATTTTTTTTAAGAAATCTTCGCAAAAAAACAAGATTTTTCCCCATAAGTAGTATAGAGCGGGAGCGTTCCCGCTTTTGAAAGGAAAGGATTTTTTTTATTTCGAATTCTATCTACTTACAAATAATTTTTTTTTATATTATAATACAATATTAAAAAAGGAGCGGATTATGATTTTTTTCAACGGTATACCGCCTTAGCCGTAGGAAGGGATAATAACATGTGGTAAATCTGTGTGTTCAGGGAGGTGATGTAAATTTCACCTCAAAACTTTCAAAAATACAAAACAGCCTAAAAGGAGAACAAATGTCAAAAAGAATTATGATACTGTTCGTGATACTTTTGTTATCACTCAGTTTGGTTGGACAAAGGTCAAGGTCAAGGATGACCACAACCAAATACAAATACGTTGCGGAAAGATATGGCAAAGTTAGGGTTACGCCCTTTAACAACAAGTATGAAGCACTGACCTGTGTGGGCCTGCTGCCGGAAAGAGACCACCTGGAAGCGGTCATTGCTATCAAGCAGTCCGCCGGTTATAAAGGGAATTTATGCCAACAGGGCAGTAAAGAATATGTCGCTTTTTATATCGACTATATGGACGGGAACGGTTTTGTAAGCGCCGGCGCCCCGGCCCAGGTGAGAGTCCATGACCTGAAAGCTGCCGCTAAAGGTCCGATTTATTATGCCGTCAGAAAAGCCTTTACCCCAAAAGAACTAAAATCCTGCAAAACGCCCCGGTTGGTCAGGGTGCGGGCCATATTGTCATGGGAGAAAATCCCCACCGGGCCCACTTTTATACCCACCTGGGGCAATATGCTGACTAAATGGGTACAAATAAGACCAAAGCCCATCAAACTCATCTATATGGCGGAAAAGGTACCCTGGGAAATCGCCACCAAAATCAAACCCCCGGAACTGCAGCTAAAGCTGAAAAAGCCGGTCCCCCCTGTATTCAAAAGCTATTCGCTAAAAATGGCCAGAGCAGATAGAAGCAAAAAAACAGCGCTGACCCCGAAACTCAAACAAGCAAGAAATGATTTTAAAAAGCTAATCGCCAAAAACCCCAACTATTTCGGCGCCATAAGCACAAGCAAGAACCCGCAAGTCATTAAAAAGTCGATAGCCGCGCTGCCTAAGTCGAAATTTAAAAACATGCTGGCAGCCAAACAAGCGGTTAAATTCACACCTATTTTCCCAATATCTTATAACATCGGTTTCGAGCAATTGCGCTGCGTCGGCCTCTACCCGGAAGAAGATATATTGGGAGCCGTTTTCGAAATAAAAAGACCCTCCGGTTACGGTGGGAATTTATGTGCTCCCGGAACTTACGAATATGTCGCTTTTTACATCGATTGGGGTCCCGGTGGATACCGGCACATAGCCACCCGCAAAGTAAAAGTTCACGACATCCCCGGTGTGAACGGCAAGCGTCTTTATTATGCGGTTCAGGCCAAAATTCCCAACATCGCAGCCAAACTTAAATCCTGCAGCATCGAGAACGTGGTAAGCGTAAAGGCCATCCTGTCCTGGAATCATGATCCTACTCCTTACGGCCCCGGTTATAAGCCCTCCTGGGGGAGTACAATGACTCGCAGGGTACAAATAAGGTCCACAAAACCCATCACCACCAAATGCAAAATCACCATTGTCAATGAAATTCTCAGGCAGCCGCATATCAACAGCAGCGGTCTTGCCGTAGATATGGACAGCACATATCCTTACACCTTTGACCGGCCCTTCGGCGGTTACATTGTCTGCAAAGGAGATCTCATTTCCACTGCAAAATACTACCGTTTCCGGTACAGCGATGACAACGGCGCCACCTGGACCACCATCAAGGATAAAAGGAGGGCGGTCAATCTTTCCACTATACCGGGATCGAAGCCCTGGAAAGAGATCGGCCCCGTGGATGACGACGGCTGGTTCAGTAAAGCTGCTTATGACAGCGACAAAACCAACTATGAATCCACCGGTTTGGTATACTGGAGAAGTCACGGCAAAGACGGCCAATACCGCTTAAAGCTCGAAGTTGCCAATTTGTCTAAAAACATCATCCCCGGGCAGACAGATGAATTAAATCTCTACTTAGATAATACGAATCCCGAATATTTCAAATTTAAGGACACGCCCACCGACTTCCCCTGTGTCGGAGTTGCCGTAAAGAACGACAGCGGTGTTTTTAAGAAGTGCGGTGATTTTTTCGGCAAGGATAACATCAACATTTACGGAAACTTTTACGACCGGCATTTTAGAGCCTTCAGTTTAGTGGTTTTCGGCGGCAACATCAGTTCTTCCGGTAAAGGCATCGGCAGCGGCCCCCCGAATTCCGGTCTTAATCCAACCGGCACTATCAGCCGCGGCAATGAAAAAACGGGCAACAGGCTCAAGGTGTTAAACCTGTGCACCATCCCGCAGCGTCCTAAGAAAGTCAAATGTGCGTATGGAATCAGGTTAGTGGTTTCGGATAAAGCGATAGTCGGCACTGTGTCCGGTTATCAATTCGGCTGGTACAATCACCGGAAAGCGGCTTATGTCACTTTTATCTGGGGACCTATTCATCCTATCTCGAGCAGAAGTTGTAATTAGAAGTTCACAGTTTGTATAAAGGGCGGATTTAAGATTCTCGCCTGATATTTTAAAAGGAGGCAAGAGGAATTTCCTCTTGCCTCCTTTTTTATTTTTCGATAACATGCACGTTTCGTTTTGGGATTAAGCAGAACCCCGGACAGTAAAAGAAGGGTAGTTTTTACACTTAAAAGTAGTCGCAACTCCAGGTTAATCGAATTTTTTCAAATTTTTGAACAAAAACGTAACTTGCATGTTTTATGAACCGATTCCAGCGCAACATGCATGTTATGTCAAGCTTTTTTTTTATCGAAACAAATTGCGGGCTGTGTTTGAAAATTCCCCGGGAATTGAGTATATATAGGGACAGGCAGTTTATTTGACAACTTTTCAAAATATGCTATAATAGAGTTTGTTAGATGTAAATTGAAACCAAAGGAGGTTTAAATGGCAAGAATAAAAAGGCTTAAAGTAGTCGAAGAGGATGCGTACTATCATATCACTTCAAGGACAGTGCGGCAGGAATTCTTCATCGAAGATGTTGAGAAAGAAAAGCTGCTCAGCATCATAAAACGTTATTCAGCACTCTATTTTGTAAAAGTTCTGGGTTATGCCGTCATGAGCAACCATTTCCACCTGCTGGTAAAAATAGAAACCGGTGAGCAGTACAGCGACAAAGATGTCTGCCGACGCCTGCAATCATTTTACAGCAAAGACGACGGCTCAGGGGGCGAAGATACCCGGGAGGGATTGTATCTTCAAAACCTGGATAGGTACAGGAAAAAGCTGGGCGATTTATCGGAATATGTGAAATGCATCAAGCAAACCTTTTCCTGGTGGTATAACCGCAGGCAGAACTGCCGGGGTTATTTCTGGAGCGACCGTTTTAAAAGCGTATTGATTGAAAGGGGAGAGGGTCTTTTGAATTGCCTGGGCTATATCGATTTAAACCCGGTTCGTGCGGGCATAGTAGCGCGGCCGGAGGATTATCGCTGGTCGAGCCTGGGTTACCGGGTACAGCATGGGTGCAGTGGTAGCTTTTTGAGTTTTTGCGGCATATTTGATACAGAAAATGGGGATGATCTGCGCAAGTACCGCGAATTTGTGTACCGATCGGGCGGCATCGAGAAAGAGGAGCAGGGGAGCATTTCAGACGACGTGCTTTTGGAGGAAAAGGGGCGGCGCTTTGAATTATCTAAAAAAGAGCTGCTTGCTTACCGTTTAAGGTATTTTTCCGATGGTCTGGTGCTGGGTTCCAGGGGGTTTATCCAGGAAGCCTATTCGCGCTTTGGTGGTCATGTGTTTTATAAAAAGGATAGAAAAGCTCATGCCACGGGCATATCTGAGAGTCTATTTTCTATCCGTTACTTAAAATCACAAAACAGTCCATAGTTTTAAGTCCAGGGGGCTAATCGAGATATTAACGTTTATTTTCCGGGGATGAGTGTGTAGTTTATAGTGTGGTGAACGTTGATGTTTGTTCTAATTTCACGGATTTTCATAAAAATAATAAAAGTAACTTCAATTTCATCAGACGGCGAGAAGTTTTGGTGCTGTTCTTGTCTGGAAAAGAGATAGGAGCTTTTTCCCTATCTATAAGGACTTCAAGCTGTCATATCTTTTTTTAAGATATATGCCATCGTTCATTTAGTTTATGCTCAGCAAAAAAACGCGAAAACGCATGAAAAGAGAGCCATGTTTTTGAAGTAATATTCGGAAACTATTTGTTGACGGTGTTTTGCAGGAATTGTACATAATTTTGTCGAAGTGTTTTGCGTTGACCTGATAAATCTTTAGTTCAGCGGTAAGCGGTATTCGTTATTTGGGCAGAATGATTTCCGGAAGGATCGTAGATGCCTGATGGTAAAGGATTATTTGGTTTTTGGAAATATCTGTCATCCTAAAAGTAGCACCTAAATTTTTTAATGAAAACCCGTGAATTTGCTATTTTTTTCAATTTCCAGATAGGAGAGCAGCGAATTTCCCCAATATTTTAAGTCAGAGTAATGACTTTTTTAATTTTGCGAGTTTTGGTAAGCAGTACATATTTATTCATAATATTATCTGCCTGTCCCCTCTCATTTATTTGGGCAGATTGGTTTCTGGAAGGATCGTAGATGCTTGATGGTAAAGGATTATTTGGAATTTGGAAATATCTACCATCCTAAAAGTAGCACCTAAATTTTTTTAATGAAAACCCGTGAATTTGCTATTTTCTTCAATTTTCAGATAGGAGAGCAGCGAATTTCTCCAATATTTTAAGTCAGAGCAATGACTTTTTTAATTTTGCGAGTTTTGGTAAGCAGTACATATTTATTCATAATATTACCTGCCTGTCCCCATAATTCATCCCTGGCATGCGCTGAAGCCTCATGCGCGAGAATCGGGAGATCCGGGAGGTTCCCTCCATATACA